>MHYI01000158.1 GCA_001828295.1 Planctomycetes bacterium RBG_16_41_13
AACGTCTGCCCCCCCCTGGAAAAAGCGCTCTGCGAACAGCTAAATATGAGGTGTTGAGCCTCCTGCTTCATTTCCAGATGGCTCATCCCTTCAAGGTAAGGGGCATACATAATATTGATATACCCCACACCTAACGCCCCGGCATAATACGCCTGCATGGAAGCCAGGAACGTATTTAAATGTCCCGTCAATGTACGCGCGTGTTTCGCCGGCGCTGAATCGGTATCTAAATTCTCAAGCGTCAATCCATATTTCTTCAAATACTCTAAGGAATGAGAAGAACAATATACCCTTGTCGGATACCCAAGGTCATGGAGATGTACCATCCCACTGAGATGGGCTTCCGATACATCCTTGGAAAAAACTTCCTGAAGCGCGTATTGCTTTAAAGTATTTTCAGCAATCGCAAGATTTATTGCTTCCGGATTATTCGTAGCAATATTGCTGTTTTCCTTATTTTTTGACAGTATTAACTCATCGAGATCATATTTGGGCATACCAAGCACTGCCTGTTTCTCCAGTTTTTTGCTGTATCCACGCTCAAACAATTCATTATCCACCAGCTCCCGGATTAAAGACGTTGAAATACGGTTCAACCCTGAAGAAAATACCCTTTGCTCCACTACACTTGCAATTTCTTCAGCAACCTCTCCGGATATATCCGCTTCCTTTTCCAGTGCAACAGCAACCTTCCTTTTATTCCATGGGAAAGTCTCATCCTTCGTTTCCGTATCGACCATGAGAGAAACATCTGTCGTATCCGCCCTTTTCTGGGATTGTTTTCTCACCCTCAGCGAATCACGAATCCTTTCCCTTTTATCTCTATATATAATGTATGCCTTCGCTGTTTTCGCATGTCCCGTCTCAATAAGTACCTTTTCCACCACATCCTGGATATCTTCGATGCCTGGAGGATTTCCATTGTGCTTCTTCGACAAAAACATGGACACCACAACCGCCAGTTCTTCTGCCAAAGCACGATCATTACCCCCAACGGCCTGCGCCGCCTTGAAAATCGCATCAGCAATCTTTTTTTCAATAAAAGGGGCTGTTCTTCCATCCCGTTTTACTACATATTCTATCATATTACCCATATATTTCCGTACCTCCTGCCAGTATTAATAGTATATTCTTACAAACTTGTAGTTGTTTTTTCATCGCTCCTTCTTCTTTGTTACCTGCATAAGCGGTTTTAGCTCATCTATAAATTCTGAAATATCTTTAAATTCCCTGTATACAGAAGCAAAACGAACATAAGCAACCATATCAAGAATCCTTAATTTTTGCATTACTAAGGCGCCAATAAAGCTTGCACTTACTTCACGATCGAATTTGCTATATATTTCACGTTCTATTTCATCAACGATATTTTCTATTATATCGGTAGAGACAGGCCGCTTCTCACACGCTTTCAGCAAGCCATTAAATACTTTTTTCCGATCATACATCTCGCGCCTTCCATCTTTTTTAACAACACGCAATGGATTTTCCTCAACTCGCTCGTATGTGGTATACCGACGACCACAGTCCAAACACTCCCGCCTGCGCTTAATACTTAGTCCATCCGCTGTCGTGCGGGAATTAATCACCTTGTCGTTGTCCGCTTTACAAAACAAGCATTGCATGTGCCCTTATCCTAACCTGGACAATCCAGAACCAAACAAGCATGATATACGAAACAAATTCTAATTACAAAACATAAAATTCAAGGCAAATCCAAGACATTCAACAATACGAAGCACGAAATACGAAAGATGCGCTCGCTTAGAATTTCAAATCATTTTATCATTGGAATTTGTTTCGTATTTTTAGCATTTCGGATTTCACAATTAAATATTTTGAAAAAAATGCAATGAAATTACTAATAGGGTACCAAAAACACCTGTATGACTATATATGTTAGTTCGAAGTATATATCATACAAGATATATGCTGTCAAGGGATTTATCAAAAAACCTGCTTTATTGATTCAAAAACAAAAATAATTCAACGTTTTTACCGTATTATTGCGCTTAACACGTATAATAGCAGGGGGCAAAAACTTTTTATTTTTAAAAGGTGTTTTGTTCCTGTTTTTTACACAATCATCTATTGTTTACAAAATGCAATAATAACTAACCGGCGCTATCCCATTTTCCATCGCCCACAACAGATTCTTCAAGCACTGCAAAGTCCACCGGAACATTTGCCATATGAAGTATTTCTTTTGCAAGGGCATCGGGGTAATCGGAAATGGCAACAATACGCTTTATTCCGGCATTCACCAGCATTTTAGCGCACAAAGAACATGGACAGGTTGTGCTATACAAGGTTGCTCCCGAAATTTTTATTCCGTAGCGCGCTGCTTGTATAAGAGCATTCATTTCAGCATGAAGCCCCCGGCATAATTCGTGGCGTTCACCAGGCGGCACTCTTAATTGTTCCCGCAAACATCCAATTTCCAGACAGTGCTGAAGCCCGCTTGGCGCTCCATTGTAACCTGTGGCGAGAATATGTTTTTCCAGAACAAGAACAGCACCTACCTGTCTGCGCAAGCATGTTGACCGCCGCGCAACTTCTTTTGTAATCCTCAAAAAATATTCGTCCCAGGAAGGTCTCTCCCGCATGTCATTTCCCAATACAAAATTCACAAAATATTTTATCTAAAATATCCTCTGTCGTAATTTCACCTACTACTTCACCAAGAATGTCCACTGCCATTCTCAGGTCTATGGCAATAAATTCATCGCTCATAGTATTTCTGAAAGACGCTATCGCTTGTTCTATTCGTTCGTACGACCGTTGCAAGGCGTCTTTTTGATAAACATTAAAAAAATGAAGTGTGTTTGATCGATCTATCTGCCCGTCCAAAACTTTATCAAGCATTAGTGTTTTTAATCTCTCCAACCCCTTGCCGGTTAATGCAGAAACATACAGAACAGGATATTTTTTTACCTCCTCCGGCAGTTTAAAGGATGAACAGTCCGCCATTAAATCGCATTTATTGACCACCACAATTACATTATTGGTAACCTCACTATGATTTATTTCCAATGATTGGATATCCATTTTCTCATTACCGGCAAAAACAAGCAATAACACATGTGCACTTTTCAAGGCACCTTGAGCCTTTTCTCTTGCTTGTAAAAAAACATGTTCTCTTGCTTCATCAAATCCCGCTACATCAGTTAATTTAAAATACACGTTTCCCATTTCTAAAACTCCGGTAACCATATCACGCGTAGTCCCTGGCCTGTCACTGACAATAGCTCTTTTCTGCCCCAGCAGCGCGTTAATCAAACTCGATTTTCCCACATTCGGTTTGCCATATAGTACCGTGCGAATTTCTTCAGAAGATATTTTATCCGCCGGCGGCTTATTCATAAGATGAACGATGTCATTTCTAATATCTTCCATTTTGTTTATCATTTCCACCCTGGATATTAATTCAATGTCCTGGTCTGAAAAGTCAATGGACGTTTCAATATACGTACAAAGGGAGGTTATTTTGTTTTGAATATCTTTAATTCGCTGAGAAGCATTTCCTGACAATTGCAAAATTGCCAAATCAAGTTCTGAATCTGATTGCGAACGAATGAGGTTTTTTATCGCTTCCGCCTGCGCAAGGTCTATCCGTCCGTGCAAAAATGCCCGTTTTGTAAATTCTCCCGGCTGCGAAAGCCGCAAACTGTCTTTTAATCCTGTTTTTTTTTGTAAAATAGATTGCAGGATCATTTCTCCGATTGGCCTGCCTCCCAAGGTGTGAATCTCCACGATATCTTCTTTTGTATAGGAATGTGGCTGCCTCATTACGTATAAAACAGCAGGAATTTTTAACGACTCCGCCGGCAAACAAATACATCCTTTTATAGAAATAAATGTTTGTACGTTTTCTAGTTTTATATTAGCGGAAGGAACAAATATTTCATGGATCGAGGGAATTGCTTCTGACCCACTTATCCTGATCACTGCGTGAAAGGATCTGCCTGCTGGCGTTGATACGGTAAGAATGGTATCCTGTGCTTCAGGAAACATATGACGTCACGGTTATATTAGGGATATTTTTTGCCTGTTGAATATTTAGCTATGGGAGCGCAAAAAAGGGGGCTCACACTAAACTATTTTTATCTTTTTAATAGATTTTCTAATGAAGACGCTTTCTGCGATGCTGAATATAGTGCTTGTTGTCCAATAAAGGGTAAGTCCTGAAGGCATTTTGTATAAAATGAACGCAAACATAATTGGCATAAACGACATCATTTTTTGCTGCGCTTGCGCCTGTGGGTCAGTGGCGGGAGATTTCGGCGTCAATTTCATCTGAACAAAGGAAGCGCCTGTCATTATTATCGGCAAGATATTCAGGGTATTCCCGAGAAAAGGAATGGTAAACGGCAAATACATCAGCGTGTCGGGCATGGAAAGATCATTTATCCAAAAAATAAAAGGCGCCTGCCTCATTTCAAAAGAAAGCTGCAGCGTTCTGAACAGGGCAAAAAAAACGGGTAGTTGCAATATCATTGGCAAGCAGCCGCTCATTGGATTTACGCCATATTTTTTAAACAATAGCACCTGTTCCTGGCCTATTTTTTGTTTATTGTTTTTATATTTTTCTTTAAGCTGGTTAATCAGCGGTTGCAACTGTTGCATCCGAAACATGGAAACCTGACTTTTTCTCGTTAACGGAAACAAAAGCGCCTTGATAATTATAGTTAATACAATGATGGAAATGCCATAATTGGGAATTACGCTATGAACAGCATTTAAAAAAGCAAGGAGCAGTTTGCTTATGGCATGTAACCACCCATAACTTATGATAGCATCCATGGTGGTATATTGCCCCAAAACCTCTTCTTTCTTTGGGCCTACAAAATAAAGATATCCATGCCTGACGGACGTATGCGGAGCTATGTGTATTCTCCCCGTCTGTAAACTGACCATAAAATCACCCTGTTCCGCCTTTCCCTCTGAAGGCATACCCTGTATATCAAATGCCTGCGAGTGAACAGACGTTACCCATTCACTGGAAACAGGCTTCAACACTGTGGCAAAATACTTATTCGTAGATCCCGCCCAAACAATGCCGCGAGACTCATTTTTGGCAGGAAACCCTTTCGGCGCGGTAGTTACTAATTTAATTTTATGGTTCCCCATATCGATGCCGACAAGCCCCGCAATGTCGGCTGAAATTTCGCCTTCATGCGTAATCATGGCGGAGGCAATGATATCGTATGCTAAAGAAATTTCAGCGTCTGTATTGTTTTCCAACACAACTTCCATATCCACATGGTATTTACCCTCCGGTACGGAGACGGTCTTGATGAGGTTAAGTCCACTTTCCAGGCTTGTGCTAAATGAAATCCTCCCCTTGCTTCTGTCAATTATCCTGTATCTCTGTCTTTGGAAATTTGCCTTTTGATATATATAGCTTATGGAGAGGGGACGATATTCCGTATCAGCATCTTTTATTAATTCTAAAGTATCTCTTGCATCCTGACTTTTAAAATCCTTTAGTTTAACCGATTTGAGCGCCGCTCCTTCATTTATCCACACTGTTTTAATATATTCATTTTCAATCACAACTTCTTCTTCAGGTATATTCACCTCGGGCAAAGTTTCCTGAGAAGTCAGCAACTCAGGAGTGACCGTTCTTGTTTCCTGTTTTGTTTCGACACGTTTTTCAGCAGAGAGTTCCTCTTGTGTTACCTTTTCTGTTTTTGGCGACAGCAAGGGTAGTATAATGGGGTAGTATAATAACATTATTACCCCGCAAATGATTAATGCAATCAGCGCTCTTCTATCCATTAAGCTTCCTTCTCTTTCGTTTCAGGCAATTCCGCTTCATCTATGAGCATAACCGGTATATCATCTTTTACAGGATACCTTCGCCCGCATTGCACACAGATAATCCTGTCCCCCTCCAGCCGAACATCTGTTTTGCACAGCGGGCATGCAAGTATTTCCAAAAGTTCCTTAGAAACCATAACCTATTATCTCCTAATGACATTTCAATGCCAAAAACATTTTTTTGAATACTTTTTAAGCAGCTGCAGCCAAAATAACACTCACATTTATGTCCGCGTGTTTATTTTTCGGCGGCAATACCCGCCTTACGAGACAAACAAAGAAGCAGAGATACTAACAAACTAACGAATTAAATTCAAATTAAAACTATGTATGCCAATGTTATGGGATACGATTGCACAAAAAAG
>MHYI01000159.1 GCA_001828295.1 Planctomycetes bacterium RBG_16_41_13
ATGGCAAAGGGAAAGACTATTTCAATACCTGTTCCCGCTGATGCCGAGTTTATTCTGGAAGGTACTGTTCATCTCACGGAATTGAGGATGGAAGGCCCCTTTGGCGACCATTTCGGGCATTATTCAAACGCCGCAGCGTTTCCTGTTTTTCATATTAGCGCCATAACACACCGTAAAAACCCTGTTTATCCCGCAACCATTGTCGGCAGGCCGCCAATGGAAGATAAATATCTGGGGAACGCAACGCAGCAAGTGCTTGGTCCCCTCATTCGCCTCATCCATCCTGAAATCAAAAACCTCTGGGCTTATTACGAAGCGGGATTTCATAATCTGCTGGTAGTGTCCGTTGAAGAACGCTACCGGAAAGAGGCAATGAAAACAGCGCTCTCGATAATGGGCGAGGGACAACTCTCTCTGACGAAATGTGTTGTGACTGTATCGGAAGAAGTTAACCCGCGTGATTTCCATGCAGTCCTCAGGGCAATCCACGAACATTTTGACCCTGCGTATGATTTTATCATGATTCCAAAGGTTCCGCTGGATACCCTTGATTTCACCAGTTATAAAATGAACCTTGGCAGTAAAATGATTATCGATGCGACAAGGGATGACACTACAAAAAAACAGGAAGACCGAAAAACACCAGGAAATTTCGAAACGCTGCTAAAAAGTATTGACAACAGGATAATCCATTGGAATCTCATGGGAGAGGCACTTCTTGTAGTTTCCGTAAAGGAGAATGGAATAGACGTGGTACGTAATCTCATAAAATCGACGGAAATTACAGGCCCTGATATTATCGCTGCGGTAAGCCCTGACGTCGATGTCTACAATCTTGAACAAACGATATGGGGCATATTTACCCGATTCGACGCCGAAAGGGATATTGTATTCACGGAAGAAAAACTGGTGGGCATAAGCCCTGTATTCAGGGGGAAAATGGGCATTGACGCTACATGGAAGACAGGCTACCCGTCACCGCTTGTCATGCCTGATGACGTTGTTGACCGGGTAAATAAAAATTGGGATGCTTACTGGAAATAATCGATTACGTCTCTATATTTCCAGACTTTTTCCCCGAAGTCTTAAACAACAACCCCTTTTTGTGAAGTTGTTTGAATTTCAAAACCATAAGCAATGTTTTCAAGAGTACTTTATAATTCAGTTTTGTTTCACCGCGGATTCTGTCTTCAAATGCTATCGGTATTTCCCTGATGGAAAACCCTTTTACATGAGCTTTGTAGAATACTTCAGATACAATGGAAGGGCCTGTTGAAATCATGGAATCCAACTGAATATCCTCTAAAACCTTTCTCCTGAAACATCGATATCCGGAAGAAACATCGTTTATTTTTAGTCCCAGTAAAATCCTGACATAAACACCTGCGAGGAATGTCACCAGTCTGCGAACAATCCCTCTGTTTACATCCCTGCCCCCGCTCACAAATCTTGACCCGATTACCACGTCAGCATCCTGTATGGCATTAAGCATATCAGGAATATATCTCGGATGGTGTGAAAAATCAGCGTCCATTTCCACTACATAATCTGCCCCGTGATCCAGTGCATATTGAAAGCCGGCAACGCCCGCTGAACCTCTCCCCCTATTTGTAATTCTCAGGAGTAATTCAACCTCCGGATGCATCGTTGCATATTTTTTCACTTCCCCGGAGGTGCCGTCAGGAGAGTTATCGTCAACCACTACAACATGCAAATCAGGAATCTTCAGATGCAATATTTCCTGAATTAATTTCCCGATGTTTTCTCTTTCGTTATAAGTTGGTATCATTACGTATGTTTTCATGGTCGTATTATAAAAATATTATTGTAACTATTCAGTTGCCTGAACAGACCGCGATTGTGCTTTACTTCAACATATTCCATGAAATAAGTGCCATAATCTTTGCGAAGTCGATTAATTCCTGAATACTTATCGACTCATTCGCGGCATGGGCCTCGTCATGGTCACCAGGCCCGAACCCCACTGCGGTAATACCCTTCCGTATAAGCTGCTTCGTCACCGTAGAACCCGATTGCCCCATAGGCTTCGGTTTTGTCCCTAAGATTGCCTCGGTATGTTTTGTAATTATTTCTACAAGCGGGTTATTGACAGGAATGTTCGTAGAGGGCTGGTCAGACGTAATTTTTAATTCAAATCTTGCGGAATGCTGATCCTCCTCGACCTCCTTCATAATGCTCCTTATGTCATTGATAATATCAGTCGGCGAATCTCCCGGCAAATAGCGCAGGTCTATTTGCGCCTTGCAGATGGCAGGCACCGTATTTGCAACCGTTCCGCCATGGATCGATCCCAGATTCATTGTTGGAGGGGAATGCAATGGATGAAAGGCATGTCTGAATTTGTAATGCCTGATTTGGTTTAAGAAGGTTATCATATTCCACACCGCATTCACCCCCCTGTCCGGAGTGGAACCGTGCGCCTGCTTGCCAAATGAAGTTATTTCCAGAAACAACGCCCCCTTCTCCGTCACGTCAATCATCTGCATATTATTCGCCACGTCGGGGATAATGGCATAATCGGCATGTATGCCGCACTCATCAAGCAAATACTCCATGCCTAATGCGGAACCCCTTTCCTCGTCCGCAACACCTGCCAGCAAAAACAGTCCTTTTAGCCCGGATTCATTTTCCTTGAGATACTTTGCCACTGCCATCATAGAAGCCATTTGGCCTTTATTGTCAGAAGAACCCCTGCCAAAAATCCTCCCGTTTTCAACATGTGCGCAAAAGGGGTCACTCTGCCAGCCATCGCCTGCAGGCACAACGTCCAAATGGCATGCCGCCAGCAATGAAGGGCGCTCCCGCGATCTTTCTCTTTTACCAATATATCCAATAATATTCGTTCTGCTCTTCGTTTTTTCAAATATTTCGTAAGGAATCTTCAGCAGCTTGAAATATTCCTCCACTACCGAAACGGCCAAAATTTCATTGCCCGGAGGGTTTTCGGTTTTTGTATTTATTAGTTTACACGCAAAATTTATAATTTCGTTTGCTTCATTTTGCATGTATTTTTCAATGTCTTTTACCATATTATTCATTTAAAGTACTCCACGTATAACAAAAGCTATTCAAATCCATCTCTTGTTAAAATGAGACGGCAAGGTACCGCCAAGTAAAAAAACGCTTATTTCTGTATCGGTTTGGTATCTTGAAAAAGGAGAAATAATTACGGATTATATGCAAAAAACATATTAAAATTCAATGTAATTGCTGGTAAACTATAATTAGGTTATTTTACTAAATAGGTAAAGAAACCAGGTTCATTGCAAAGCAATCGTAACGAAGCATAGCCTCATGAGGTTCAGGGTTCAGGGTTGAAAAACCGATGAACCGTATTCGAAATTCCTTGTTCGATATTTGTTATTCATTAGCGTCTATTTGCGTGTATTCGCGGTTAATAAAGGAACCGCCAATGAACGCTAATAAACGCGAATATGGAAATTTCATTACACGGTTAAATTAAGCCGTAATTTTAACTTAGCGCTTATGTGTAAATGCCCTCGTTGGGTGAATAATTGCGAAAATTAAATGGTTGACAATATCACATATTCAGATAACATGTAGACTTATGAAAAAAGACCAGAAAGCGAAACCCTTTACGCCGTCTCCGCAATGGAAAGTACTCATCATCTTCGCGCTATTTTTTATCGCCATATATATGCTTCAGCGGTATTCCATTTCTACATCGGTGCCTGTCCGTCATAACATTGCTTATAGTCAATTCCTCGAACAACTGGACGCGGGCAATATTTCTTCCGTTACCATAAAAAAATTACGCATTGCAGGTCAATTCTATAACGAAGCACTCATTCCGCTGCACAAAAACCAGGAACCAACTTCCGTAAAAGACTTCAAAACGCAACTGCCCAGTTTCCAGGGAGAGGGATTGATAGAAAAACTCAGGAGTCGGCGTGTGGAAATACGCGTCGAATCTTCCGAGGAAGGCTCATTTTTCTGGCAGTTTTTTATTGGCATTCTTCCGTGGGTAATCATCATAGGCGTTTGGATGTTTATAATGAGAAGCGCAAGACAGGTGGGAGGCGGAGCGGGAGGTCTCTTTACATTTGGGCAGAGCAAGGCGACTCTTTTTGATGTAAAAAAGCCAAAAGTCACATACAGTGAAGTGGCCGGCATGGATAATGTGAAAAAGGAATTGACTGAGGTGATAGAATTCCTTAAAGATCCCGGCAAATTTGAAAAGATCGGGGCAAAAGTGCCAAAGGGCGTGCTGCTTATAGGCCCTCCGGGAACGGGGAAAACACTCCTTGCCAGGGCTACCGCAGGAGAGGCAGGCGTGCCATTTTACAGCATCAGCGCCTCGGAATTTATCGAAATGTTTGTAGGCGTGGGGGCAGCGCGCGTCAGGGATATGTTTAAAAAGGCAAAAGACGCGCATCCGAGCATTATCTTTATCGACGAAATAGATGCCGTGGGAAGAACCCGGGGAGCAGGGTTTGGAGGCGGACACGACGAACGGGAACAGACATTAAACCAGCTTTTGTCTGAAATGGACGGTTTTGATCCTCACACGGAAGTCATTGTAATGGCCGCTACAAACCGGCCAGACGTGCTTGATCCGGCGCTTCTCAGGCCAGGCAGATTCGACAGGCAGTTGGTAATTGATAAGCCGGGCTGGAAGGAGCGCAGAAAAATCCTTGAAGTTCACGTCAGAAACAAGAAACTTGCCGATAAGGTTGATCTTGAAAAGATCGCAAGAGGAACCCCTGGAATGACAGGCGCAGATCTCGAAAATCTCGCAAACGAAGCCGCCCTTATCGCCGTGCGTAAAAAGAAAAAGACGATAAGCATCGAAGACTTCGATGATGCGCGTGACAAGATACTTATGGGCACTGTCAGGGAAGAAATAATCAACGATTTGGAAAAGCGCATTACCGCGTATCATGAGGCAGGGCATACGCTTGTATCAACCAAACTTCCAGGAACAGATCCCATACACAAAGTAAGTATCGTTCCAAGGGGGTTGGCAATGGGGGTAACACAAATACTGCCGGAAGAGGATCGTCACTATTATCCGAAACAATACCTCGTAAACAAACTCACCGTTGCCCTTGCCGGACGATGTGCGGAAAAGTTGATTTTTAACGACGTAAGCACCGGTGCCCAAAACGATCTCAAAGAGGCTACCGCACTTGCAGAGAAAATGGTTGCGCAATGGGGCATGAGCGACAAAATAGGCCCCCTTAGCCTTGGAAGGGGAGAAGATCATCCATTTTTAGGAAGGGAACTCGCATTTCAAAAGCGTTACAGCGAGGATATGGCATGGCTTATGGATCAGGAAATACAAAAGATAATACTGGAAGCAGAGGCAAAAGCAGCAGAAATTCTAAAAAACAACCAATCCGCCCTTGAAAAACTGGCAGAAGCGCTCATTAAAGAAGAAACCCTTGAAAAAGAAGATGTGGAAAAAATACTTCTTAATGCATAGCATGGCCACACACCGCATCCAAATCATCTCCCCCTTTGAGGAAAGTAGTAGGTCTATCAATTGCCCCCCCCGAACCGCCGCTTGCGAATACCTACGGTTGGGTGTGTTTACAAATATGCTATGTTTTGGTATAGTTAATACGCTTTTTACCGAATGACCCCCCCCGCCTGATTTCAGTGGTAATTTAATACATGCATTTTCTATTACTTAAAGAGCGGGTGAAAAATACTATTTTTATAAAATCTTATTAATTTGGAAAGGAGACAACTATTATGGCTACAAACGTTATTCTGGCAAAGGATGTTATGAGGAAAACGATCACTGCGGCAAAAAAGGAAACACTGGGAAGATCATTGGCAGAAAAATTATTGACCGGCAATTATAGCGGAATGCCTGTCGTAAATAACAATAATGAGGTTATTGGAATAGTAACTGAATTTGATCTTATAAAAGCAATGGATGCGGGAAAAAGTTTGGAACAGGTGACGGCAGAGGACATCATGACCAGGAGGCCTATATGTGTGGAAGAAGATACTCCGATTGAAAAGGTGATCCATATAATGGCAAAGGAAGCAATTATTCGTATTCCTGTTGTCAAAGATATGGTCCCTGTAGGAGTAATCTCGAGGGGCGACGTTTTAAGATGTGTCTATGGTGTACTCCGGCCTGAATTTGTCAGGATCAGCACCGAACATGGCAAAATGGAAGTTTTCACAGAATTCAAACAAACTCAATATAAAAGCGAAGACAGTATCGGTTCTGAATCGTAGGGCATTTTCCAGTAATTTTCAATTCGATATACGTATGATCGTTTCAAAGAGAATAAAAATCCCCCGGGACGGCGTTGACAGCACGCAACTGCTTGAACACCTTCAGGAGCATTTCAGTAATACACTAACAGGTGAAGTACTGAGATTTGCCATTGTAGAGGTAATCGGGGAAGACCTGATCGTTGATGCCTCAATTATGGTGAAAGATGCCGGTACGAAAGGGAAAACCGGCGGGGGTATACATGGCTAACCAATTTGTTGTGGCGCACATCATCCCTACCGGTGTGGGGGCGGATATTGGCGGATACGTCGGAGACGCCACGCCCGCAACCAACATGATTGCGTCGATTGCCGATAAGGTGATTTCTCATCCGAATGTCGTCAACGGAGTTGCGCTTAACCTTGCGGGAAGAAACGTTCTCTACGTTGAAGGCTATTCCCTTGATAGATTTTTCAAGGGTGAAGCGGAACTGAAGGAGGTGGAAAAGAATAAGATCGGGGTTGTGTTAGACAAGGGAATAGAAACAGAGGGATATGATCTGGCGGTAAATACAATTAATGCTTTGAGGACTGTCGGGGGAGTGGAAATAGTCTGCGTGCTTAAAACAAAAAAAGAGACGATGACGCAGGCGGTAAAAACAAAAAGCAATTCTTTCGTGGGAGAAATTGAACACGAACAGACGCTTATTGAGGCTTGCAGGGAAGCAATAAAGCAGGGCGCTCAGGCGCTGGCGATTTCGCTCAACATTAAAATCGACATGAAGGATTTAACGGCATACTTTAATGGAAAAGGGGCAAATCCATACGGAGGGGCGGAAGCCGTGGTTTCTCATCTGGTCTCCGCCACGTTTGGGTTGCCCGCAGCGCATGCCCCGCTATTGAGCAAATATGAAATTTACCGGGAAACGCATAGCGGAACGGTTGATCCAAGGGCAGCAGCAGAAGCAATAGGCCCTGCATATCTTGGAAGCGTTTTGCGCGGACTGGACAGGGCGCCCAGACTCGTTACGCAGGGCGGGGACGTGAGAGTTAACGATGTCGATGCAATTATTCTTCCCTATACCTGCATGGGCGGTATTCCCGCCCTTGCCGCACAAAAATGGGGGATACCTATAATTGCGGTAAAGGAAAACACGACGGTGATGAAAGCCACTCCGGATATTTTACGAATGAAGAATGTGATCGTTGCAAAAAATTACTGGGAAACAGGCGGTATCCTCGCTGCAATGAAGGAGGGCATTGACCCCCTGGAGTTAAGAAGACCCGTGAAAAAACTTACTATCGCCTAAGCTGGCATAGCCAGAATCAAATAAGCGAGAAATACGAAATACGAAATACGAAACAAATCCGAATGACAATTTAAAATTTCAAACAGACCGTATAACATTGGAAAAAAACGAATATCGAATATTGAACAAGGA
>MHYI01000160.1:0-2958 GCA_001828295.1 Planctomycetes bacterium RBG_16_41_13
CCGACTACCCGGGAATCATTCCTGACTGAGCGGGAATCACTCCCCACTAATCGGGAGCCACTGCTGCCTGAGCGGGAGTAATTCCTGTCTGATTGGGGAAAACTCCCCACTAATCGGGAACCATTGCCGACTGAGCAGGAACCGTTCCTGTCTAAGCGGCAATCACTCCCTTAGCCAATGCCTAATGACTGAGATGCTACTGCTCAAAAAAGAAATCAATCAAGCGGTTAATCTGCTCTGCTGAAAAGATGATGGTGCCGTCAAAAAAAGCATCAATGGTTTTGGCAATTTCATCCGAAGCAATAAAACCATCCTTGTTCCAGTCGGCAATGCGCAAATCGTATGGGATGGCGGTGTTTGAGGGTTTGTAGTCGGGATTTTTTTTCAGTTCCAATGCCATGTCTTCAACTTCCTTTAAAAATGCCGCGCTTGGCTTTTTGTTAAACTGCTCGCTGAATAGGTCAGCATGCAATGCGGCTTTTACATTATTATCTTTTTGTATCTCTGCTAATCTTTCTTTGGTGAGTTCCACTCCATCCACATCCACAGGCAGCCCGCCTTTTGAGCGGGGCTCTTTGTCAGCATAATCAGGTATGCCATCGGCATCGCTGTCAATGGGGCAGCCCTTGCCGTCCACCTTCACGCTTATGGGATTGTTGGGGCAGAGGTCATCCACATCCTTAATACCATCTTTGTCAGTATCTGTTTTATCTATGGAAACAAAATCAATGTTCGAAAATTTTTCCTGCTCTTCTTTCGTCAGCATAAAAATATGCCAGGTGAGCGATACGGAAGAAAAAAGGTAGGCATCGTTTTTTTCTGCCTTCACATTATCCAGATAGTCAGTGAACGTGAAGTGATACGCGAAACTGAAATTTGCATCTAATGCGCGGTTAAGTTTTAATTTTATGCCTCCGGTGATAGGAAGCGCAAAAGAGGTTCGTGAATACTTTACACTGTCGGTAAGTTTTGTTTCGTATTTGTAATCCCTTTCAATGGTTTGTGCGTAATAAAAATTCATGCCTGAATCGGGCAAGTCGCGTATGCTCCCGTCATTCCAGTAGTAATAATTGCTGCCATATTTGTCTTTCAAGTCGCCCTGCGGATCAAAGGAAATGAACTCAACTCCTGCGGAGAAAAAAGGAGTAACGGCTTTTTGCCTTTTTGCAGTCATTAAAAATGTTCCGCTGATGCCTATCTGAGTGATGGGAGATTCAAAATTAAGTTTCGGAAGATTGTCAGATGATTTTTCATCGCGGGCAAGTTTTCCTTTGAGCAGGTTCAGCGATAGAGCAAAATTGTTGCCTGCCTTTTTTTCGATGGAAAAAGAATATCCGCTTCGCATGAAACTGTATGCGCCAACGAGGGAATTACTTCCTACATCTCCGTGAAAAGTGAGCGCACCCGCGCCCGCACTGATGGCAACAATTTCTTTTTGCTGAGCCCATCCCGACCTTCCCCAAGGGAAGGAGAAAAGCAAAAAACAACACACCAATATTTTTTTCTTCCGGAAGGAAAATGAAAAAAAAGTTTTAAGTCCTTCCCTTAGGGAAGGATTTAGGATGGGCTTTTTACTGTTCAAAGAAGTAATCAATCAGCGAGTGAATTTTTTCTACCGTGTAATCGTTGCTGCCGTCAAAAAATTCATCAATAACCATGGTGATTTCGGTGGAAGATATGATGCCGTCACGATTTTTATCTGCCGATAAAAACTTAGCAGGAATTTTGCTGCTGCTGGTTCCTGATGTTTGCTTTTGCTTGATTTGAGTATCAAGTTTTTTCAGTGCGGCAAGTGAGGGGTCGTTCTTGAAAATATCGATTCGGTTTGATACGATGGAGTCGCGCATTGCTTTTTCAAGCATCATGGCATCGGTAACCGTTTTTCCATCCGCGTCCACGATGGAACCTTTTTTGGTGTCTGCTTCTTTGTCCATATAATCAGCCACTCCGTCTTCATCCGTATCCAGCGGACATCCTTTGCCGTCCACCTTTGCGGTTTTTGGAGTGCCGGGGCACATGTCCATATTATCTTTCACACCATCACCGTCCATATCGAGTTTATCAATCGAAGCGAAGTCAATATTGGAAGATTTTTTCTCTTTCTCTTTCTGTTCTTTTGATTTTTGCTGGATGTTGTAAGTGAGCGTGAAATAGGAGAACAAATATTTATCGTTGCCGCTTCCTATCATTGCGTCAATGTCATCAGCAAAAGTTATATGATAAGTTGCGCCAATATTTGTTTCCAGTTTTGTGCCGATTTTCATTTTAAATCCAAGCCCGATAGGAACAGACAGGGCGCTGGTAGCAGCGCTGTCAAGTTTTGTTTCATAAATGTAATCTCGGTTTACATGTTTTGCAGAAAATTCATTTGCCGAAATATCCTCCACATTGCGAATGCTTCCATCGCTCCAGTAATAGTAGAGAGAATCTCCGCTGTATTTAATATCAGTTTTCGCGCTGAGGGAAGCAAAGGCAAATCCTGTTGTAATATATGGAATCAACGGCATACCTTTATTGTTCTGTAAATAACCTGTGAGATTTAATCCGAACTGAGTAAGCGAACTTTCAAAATTGCGGTTGCGTGTAATATCGGTGGAGCGTTCGCCCATGGCAAGTTTTCCCAACACTATATTCAGCGAAGCGCCAACGTAATTTTTTACGAAACGCTTTTCTACATTTAAAGCATATCCTCCCCGAATGTAAGTGTATTTGCTCACTTCTTTTC
This sequence comes from Planctomycetes bacterium RBG_16_41_13, assembly GCA_001828295.1. The sequence continues at coordinate 2,726 of MHYI01000160.1, forward strand.
CAGTGCCGATGTCACCATTAAAGGTGAGAACACCAAGCCCCGCAGAAACGGATACAACATCTTTGAGTTGATCCTCCTGTGAAAAAGAGGGAGCTGAAAAAATAAAAAGCGATAAAAAGAAGAGAGTAGATTTTTTCATTACATAGATTGGTTTTAAGAACAGTACAAAGATATAATAAATTTAAAGAAATAAAGGTAGGGGGGGATAAGGATGTAATGTAAGGCGCATGTAT
>MHYI01000160.1:3069-4417 GCA_001828295.1 Planctomycetes bacterium RBG_16_41_13
GCGGGAATTTCTAAGCTGATTGCTGTGAAACCATTTTCTCTTGCCAGCGAAACTTCTTCTTCCGAAAATCCGCCTTCTGGTCCGATGGCGATGAGAATGGAGTTCGGAGTTCGGAGTAACACTTGTGAAAGAAGTTTGTCTTGAGAATTCTTAGGAGGAAACTCTGATTCCGATAATTCAGGAATGTGCCCGATGAATTTCTGAAGTAGGGGCGTTTGGCGTTTGGAGTTTGGAGTTGGGGGCTTTCTCTCCGAACTCCTCTCTCCGAACTCCTGACTAATGAATTTCTTGAAATCAGTCAACTCATGCAGTTTCGGCAGTTGTGATTTCATACATTGCTTCATGGCAGAAACAATCACTTTGTTCAGCCGCTGGGTTTTGATGACTGTACGTTCAGAGTGTTTGCAAGAGATGGGAAAAATTTCATCACATCCAATCTCAGTTGCTTTTTCCAAGAACCATTCAAAGCGGTCAATGCTTTTTGTTGGAGCAATGGCGATGGTTAAGTGAAAGGGGCGGGGAGCATGGGACGGAGGACGAAGGGCAATAATTTTCACTTCGCATTTTTTGGGATGCGGGTTTATAATTTCTCCTTCATAAAACATTCCTTTTCCATCGGTAAGAAAAACTTTATCGCTCTTTTTCATTCTCAGCACACGAATGGCATGTGCTGATTCTTCTTCAGGCAGCGCAACGTGAATAGTTTCAGAAGTTAGTTCAGGAGAATAAAAAAGATTCATGTTCAAAATTATGAATTACTTTCGCTTCAAGTTAAATCCTTAATCTTAAATCCTTAATCCTAAATCCCAATGACATTCTCCCTTCTCCTCATCGGCATCGTCTTATCCATTCTTGGAGCGCTTGCCACTCTAATTCTCTGCATTGTTGCTCTCGCAACAGGTAAACAGCGAAACGGATTAATCTACGGAGTTGTATTCATGATGTCTGTAATTTTTGCAGTGCTTTCCATCATTGAAGTGACAAAGCGCGGTGCAAACAAAGTGAAACAGGTCAGCGAATGGTTTAAAGAGAAGACAGAGAATAATATTTACGGTCACGATTACAGCAGTGATAATCAATATTACGCTTTCATTCCCGAAGGAAATAATGATTCAATATCTCCCGCATTCTATGACAAGCGTGATTATGAAAACTATTGCATTCCGCTGGTGTATCCTTACCGTTTTAATTCGGAAAATAATATGGTAATGACCTATACTTCACTCGAAAAAATTAATGCCGGCAAAAAAGATTCCTGCCTGAACCAACTGCGATACATTTCCTCTTTCACGTTTGATGACAAACTTTTGCTTGCCAAGCGAGACAACAACGAAATGATGCGCATGGA
>MHYI01000160.1:4496-6293 GCA_001828295.1 Planctomycetes bacterium RBG_16_41_13
AATGAAAACCGCATGAATGAAGAAGCGGAGAAGAGAGGATTTATTGGACAGAAGTATATGGATTCCGCTTACACGCATTATTGGAATTATTCGGGAGCAGAGGAAGGTGATTAGCAAGATGGGTGAAAGCAATGGCTATTAAAGAAATTTTTTCCAAAACTTTTAGTGAGCATGAAAGCGGCAAGCCCGACAGGAAAGTAGTTGTAATTTGTGTTGTTACCGCGCTCTGCCTCACGATGAACAAGTATTTACCTGAGATTATCGGGGCACGATATATCGTGCCCTTACAAGATAATGAGCAATTATCAGAGCTTGCCAACTGGGTTTTTATTCTCTGCACGTTTTATTTTGTTGTGCCTGTGCTGGTGATAAAGTTTTTCTTCAAAGAAAACCTGAGTGATTACGGTTTGAAATGGAAAGGCGCGTTCAAAGATTACTGGCTTTATGTGGTGATGCTCTGCGTGATGATTCCTTTGGTGGCTTTCTTTTCCACCACAAAATCTTTTCAGGCAAGATATCCTTTTTATGATTTATCTCCCGGAGAAAGTTTATTTCCTGATTTCTGGATGTGGGAAGCCATGTACTTTCTGCAATTCTTTGCGCTCGAATTTTTCTTCCGCGGATTCATGACGCACGGATTGAAACATCGCTTCGGATATTATTCGGTGTTGGTGATGACCATTCCGTATTGCATGATTCATTTCGGCAAACCCCTGCCCGAAACCATTGCCGCCATTGCTGCCGGAATCATCCTCGGCACATTGAGTTTGAAAAGCCGCTCCATCCTTTTAGGAGTTTGCATTCATTATTCAGTGGGACTGATGATGGATTTGGCTGCGCTCTGGCATAAAACATAAGAAGTCATTAGTCGTTAGTCATTAGTCATTATAAATTTGATGGACTTCAACCAAAAAATGGATAAAGTTGCCCATATTATGGATAGATTCCTCCATAAAATGGAGAAATTCCTCCATAATATGCAGAAATAAATGCAAAATATGGATAAATATATGCAATAAATGGATATATTTGAGTATTAATTGCTCTTTTTTATCCAAATAATGGATTAAGTTGAGCAAAAAATGGTCGAAGTTGGGCAAATTGAATTAATTTTAGTACTTTTGCAAAATAAAATCACACCAATGGAACACATGGGGCATTCACTTAGAGAACTTCTCAAGCAGAAAAAAATATCAGCCGATGAATTAGGTAAACGAATCGGGCGCTCAGGAAAAACAGTTCAGAAAATGTTTTTGCGCCCCTATCTTCATTCGCTGCTGCTCGAAAAAATTTCAAAAGCCATTGAGCACGATATGTTTCAATACATGGCTAAAGATATAAAGCCCGCGCACGAGCGCATTGCCGAACTCGAAGAAGAAGTTAGAAGATTGAAAGCGGAAATTACCTTACTTAAGGAAAGACAAAAATAAAAATCGTTCGCACTTCGTACGTTCGTATCTTATTCGTACTTCGATGAAGTTCAAAAATCCTTGTAACTTTTTTTTACTAACTTGCGTTTGAAATCATATTCCTATCTTTGTATTAAAAATAATCTATATGAAATTAGAAGTTATCATTGAAAAAGACGAAACCGGATATTATGTGGCAGAAGTGCCCACATTGCCCGGTTGTTTTTCTCAGGGAAAAACAGTTGCTGATGCCCAAAAGAATATTCAGGAAGCAATAGAAGGATGGCTCGAAGTGATGGCTGAAAAAGCAGAGCAAAGCATATTACGCAGGTCGAAAAAACATTTTTTGAGAAGAATTGCCGTTGAGGTATGAGCGAAAAATTAAAAT
>MHYI01000160.1:6311-6653 GCA_001828295.1 Planctomycetes bacterium RBG_16_41_13
CAATAAAAAAGTTTCAGCGAAAATGATGGACGATAAAAAGACAAAAGGGCTCACATGTTATGCTTACTAAACAAGGATATTTATATACACTATCTGTACCTCAGCATAAAGAACTTGGCATTGGCTTGCTGAAAAAACTTTTAAAGCAAGCGCAAATTACCATTGAAGAATTTAATGAACTCTAAACCAATTCCCCCCATGAAAACAAAAACTCTACTCTCCGCAGTTTGTATTATTGCCAACTGCCTATTGCCAATTGCCTTTTTTCTTTTGCTGACTGCCTACTGCCTACTGTCTACTGCCTACTCTTTTTCTCAAGGCACTTGGATTCAAAAAGCAGAC
>MHYI01000160.1:6683-6933 GCA_001828295.1 Planctomycetes bacterium RBG_16_41_13
GGATTTTCAATCGGCACAAAAGGCTACATCGGAATTGGTGTTGACGCCACCTTCAGTAATTTCTTTGTTGATTTCTGGGAATGGGATAAAAACACAAATGTATGGACACAAAAAGCTGACTATCCAGGATGTTCAGGCGCCACGGCTACCAGCTTTGCCATCGGCACAAATGGATATATCGCAACCGGGCAAAACACCTGCGGTGGCGGTTGGACAAATGATATGTGGGAATATAATCCTTCCTTAAATA
>MHYI01000161.1:0-4389 GCA_001828295.1 Planctomycetes bacterium RBG_16_41_13
CGCTCTACATTTCGTAATTTGTAAACCTGTAAGGTATAAATAACTGCAATTGTATGTGTTAAGATGAGTACAAGAAATTGTTTGCACAAAAAATATCATTTTTGGTGCAGGATTACGGTAATAAATTGATGAGAGGAACAGATAAACGTATGTATCAGAAAAAATATATAGGCGTGGACATTGGTTCTGTCAGTATAAAAGCAGTTTTAATTAATGAGAGAAAAGAGATTTTAGAAGATCATTACGTTCGTTCGCACGGGCAGCCGGTCGAAACGTTCCTCCTGGTAATAAGAGATATGCTCAACAGGACACATATGGACGATATTGACGGCATTGCAATAACCGGGACTGGCGGGAAATTAATAGCCGGATTAATGGATATCGCCTTTATAAATGAAGTTGTTGCGCACAGTAAGGCCGCTACAACGTTGCATCCTGATGTCCGCACCATTATTGAAATTGGCGGAGAAGATTCCAAGCTAATGCTTATTGAACGGGACGAATCAACCGGCCAGACGAAAGTCTCTGATTTTTCAATGAATACAATGTGTGCAGCCGGCACCGGTTCCTTTCTGGACCAACAGGCGGCAAGGCTTGGGATATCCATAGAAAAAGAATTTGGGGAACTTGCCTTAAAATCAAAAAACCCCCCGCGCATTGCCGGTCGCTGCAGTGTGTTTGCCAAAACAGATATGATACACTTACAGCAGGAAGGCACGCCGGTTTACGACATCGTTGCAGGGCTTTGCTATGCAATGGCAAGGAATTTTAAAAGCAACATCGGCAAGGGCAAGGAATTTGTAAAACCCATTATTTTCCAGGGAGGGGTTGTTGCAAATGCCGGGATGGTGAAGGCGTTTGAAGATATATTGGAATTAAAAAGCGGAGAGCTGGTTATTCCACAGTATTACAAGGTAATGGGAGCGATTGGTTCGGTATTTACCCTGATAGATAAGGAAATAAAGTCGCCATTCCGTGGCCTGAAGGCAATAGAGGAATATTTTAAAAACCGCAGTTCAAAATCATCCAATCTCGAACCTCTTCGTTCGGATAATTATAAAATTGTTGACCAGACGCATCTTCTTGATGAAAACGGGAAAGTCGAAGCATATGTAGGTATCGATGTAGGTTCCATTAGTACGAATGTTGTTGTTATCGACAAGCACAAAAACATTTTGGCAAGGCGTTATCTTATGACCGCCGGAAGGCCGCTTGAAGCAGTAAAACAGGGCCTTTATGAGGTGGGACTGGAGATTGGCGACAGGGTTGTTATCAACGGCGCAGGAACGACAGGTTCAGGACGTTATTTAACGGGGGATTTTATCGGCGCCGATATCGCTAAAAACGAAATTACCGCCCATGCCACTGCTGCTGCAAGTGTAAATAAAGAAGTCGATACGATCTTTGAAATCGGCGGACAGGATTCAAAATTTGTCCGGCTGGAAAATGGCGCTGTTGTGGATTTTGCCATGAACAAGGTATGTGCGGCGGGTACCGGTTCATTCCTGGAAGAACAGGCTGAAAAACTGAATGTCAATATAAAGAAGGAATTCAACGACCGCGCCCTTTCATCATGCTGCCCGTCGCATCTTGGCGAGAGATGTACGGTATTTATGGAATCAGATTTAAACCATCATCAGCAGAGAGGTACCTCGAAGGAAGACCTGCTTGCCGGTTTGAGCTATTCCGTTGTACTCAATTTCATAAACAGGGTTGTTGAAGACCGCCCTATTGGAAACACCATTTTCTTTCAGGGAGGGGTAGCAGCAAACCGTGGAGTAAAATCTGCATTTGAAAAAGTAACGGGTAAAAAGGTAATTGTGCCGCCACATCATGATATCATGGGGGCAATCGGTTCCGCCATTATTGCTATGGAAGAGAAAACATGGGATAAGTCACGGTTTAGGGGATTTGATATCAGGCACAAACGATATGAACTCTCCTCTTTTGTTTGCAAAGATTGTTCAAATATTTGCGAAATAAGAAAGGTCAGCATCGAAGGAGAAGACCCGCTTCATTACGGAAGCCGGTGCGGAAAATTCGACGATGAAAGGACGTTAAAAAAGGGAAAGCATTTGCCAAGGCTTTTCAATGAAAGAAAACAGGCGTTATATAATACTTATCCAAAAAATAAACCCCAAAACCCCTTGGGGAAGAAAATAGGGATACCGCAGGTATCCACTTTTTATGATTTGTTTCCCATGTGGAAAGCGTTTTTTACCGAAATGGGTCTCGAGGTGATTACTTCCCGTGATACAAACAAGGACATTATTTATAATGGCGTTGAGGTTATTACGGCAGAAACGTGCTTTCCCATAAAGGTCGCCCATGGGCATGTCATTGATATGCTGGAAAGGGAAATTGATTATTTATTTTTGCCCAGCGTTATAAATTTAACACACACCAGCGAGAAAATTACCCATTCATATGCCTGTCCCTACGTGCAATGTATACCATACCTCGTGCGCTCAGGTATCGATTTGGATAACCGCGGGTTTAAAACACTATCGCCAGTGATTCATTTTGAATATGGAAAGGAATTCCTGGTAAAAACCCTCCACAAAATTGCGAAAAGCGTCGGGGTAACCGGAGGCGTTGCAGAGAAGGCAATCGAAGTGGCACTTGAGGCACAGAGCGCTTTCACTAAAAGGTTAGAGGCACGTGGAAAGGAAATTTTAGATACTATTGCGGATGATGAAAAGGCTTTTATCCTGATTAGCAGATCGTACAATGGGTGCGATACGGGAATGAATCTCGGACTTCCGGAAAAATTACGCGACCTGGGAATACTGGTGATACCTATTGACTATTTGACGCTGGACATTGAAGAAGTTTCACACGATTACCCTAATATGTACTGGAAAACAGGGCAAAGATTTATTGCCGCCGCAAGGTTGATTGCAAAAGACAAGAGGCTCTATCCTTTATACATTACAAACTTCGGCTGCGGCCCGGATTCATTTATCTCAAAATTTTTCTATAAGGAGCTGGCGGGGAAACCATGCCTGACCATAGAAATAGATGAACACAGCGCTGACGTTGGCGCTATAACCCGTTGCGAGGCGTTTATTGACAGCCTTAAAAACGTTAAACCTGTAACAAAAGCCAGGAGGCGGCAGGAAGATATCGCCACACGCCAAATTACCAGTGGGAAAAAGAGAACACTTTATGTTCCGCATATGTGTGATCATGGCAGAATGATCGCTGCCGCTATGAGGGCAAACGGGGTGGCGGCAGAAGCGATGCCCATGGCAGACGAAAATTCAGTCGATATCGGAAGAAAGTATACTTCCGGAAAAGAGTGCTATCCCGCAATACTGACCACAGGGGATATTGTTAAAAAATCAATGTCGCCTGATTTTGATCCGGAAGCAAGCGCCTTCCTTATGGCAACGGCTTCAGGTCCTTGCAGATTCGGTCAGTACAATAAATTTCAACGCATGGTACTGGACGATCTTGGCCTTACGAATGTCCCTTTATATACCCTGGATCAGGGAGAAAATTATGAGGAAGATACAAAAGGGCTGGGGACAGGATTCAGAAAGCTTGCATGGAATGGTATTGTTTTTACCGATCTCATGCAGAAATTGCAAAGGGAAATAAGACCTTATGAGATAAATAAGGGCGAAACTGACGCCGTATATGAGAAGTACCTTAGAAAAACAGAATCGGCCCTGGACAAAGGCATGAATCTGCTTGATACTGCAAGAAAAGCAAGGCACGAATTTGCTAATATAAAGGTAGACAGGAGTAAGCCGAGGCCGTTGATCGGCATTATTGGAGAAAATTATGTGCGGCTCAATGATTTTGCAAACAATTTTCTCATCAAAAATATAGAACGGCTCAATGGAGAGGCCTTTAATCCTCCATTCGCAGAATGGATTAACTATATTGCACATTGCCGCAGGGAATCGTGTCTTAACGAAAAAGATTATAAGGGGTATTTGGGGGAATTCATATCCGCTATTGTACAGAGATATGATGCATATAAACTCACAAACGTCTTTAAAGGCAAAATAAGGCATTTCTATAAGGACGCAACAATCAAAGAGCTTATAAGGAGAGGGAAAAAATACATCGACGACTCCTATAAAGGAGACCCTGTGCTGAGTATGGGCAAAGCAGTTGAATATGCCGAAGAGGGATTCGATGGCATTGTTAATATTATTCCTTTCCATTGTATGCCAGGGACAATAGTAAACGGGATACTTGAGCGATTTCAAAGGGAGAATGCCGGTATTCCCTGCCTGAAATTATCCTTTGACGGTCAGGAGCAAACAAACGAAGAAACGCGCCTGGAAGCCTTTATGCACCAGGCATATCAAAGAATGGAATGCCGGTTGAATCAAAAAAAACAAGAGATAAAAAAATATCCGCCCACATCAAAAA
>MHYI01000161.1:4463-5599 GCA_001828295.1 Planctomycetes bacterium RBG_16_41_13
GAGAATAAAAAAATAAATGAAAAGTAAATGTTGGAAGTTTGGCAATAACGTTAACACCGATGAAATCATCCCGGCCCGGTATTTGAATACGACAGACCCAAATGAATTGGCAAAGCATTGCATGGAAGATGCCGACCCTGATTTCATAAAAAAGATAAAACCAGGAGACGCTATTGTAGCAGGAGAGAATTTTGGTTGCGGGTCTTCACGTGAACATGCCCCGATCGCTATCAAAGCAGCAGGCATTTCCTGCGTCATCGCTAAATCATTTGCCAGAATATTTTTCAGAAATGCTATAAACATTGGCCTGCTTATTTTTGAGTGTCCCGAAGCAGCGGAACACATCAAAGAAGGAGATGAAATAGAGGTGGATTTGGCAAAGAGCGAAATTTTTGACCATACCTTGAATAGGCGTTTTACCTTTGAACCATTTCCACACGAAATGCAGGAAATTATTCAATCGGGCGGGTTGATGAATTTTGTGAAAAATAAAATAGGGCAATAAAACAAACCCTTGACGAAAATACCCGGTACCTTTCTACCATTCTTATAAACAATGCAGACATTGCAACTTACAAATAACGTTTATTGGACAGGCGTCTTAAATGCCACCCTCAGGGTTTTCGACGTCGTTTTTGAAACCCGGTTTGGCAGCACGTATAATTCCTATCTTATCAGGGCGGATAAACCAACAATCATTGATGGCGTTCATGAAAAATTCACCCCTGAATATCTCAATAAACTGCAATCGTTAATACCCCTTAAAGATATTTGCTATATTGTGGTAAATCACACGGAAATGGACCATACCGGGTCTTTAGGACCGCTATTAAAACAAGCCAAAAATGCCCAGGTTTTATCAACAAAGACCTCCTCGCTATTTCTGAAAAACATTCTTCACTCTGAGTTTAACGGGAAAACGGTTGAGGACGGCGAATGTGTTTCCCTGGGAAACAGACAATTACAGTTTATTCATGCCCCATTCTGGCATTGGCCGGATACCATGTTTACTTATTTGCATGACGATGCGATACTGTTTCCCTGTGATGGATTTGCCACCCATTTTTGTGATGAAAGACTTTTTGATGACCGGGTAGATGACTTTTCTGAAGATTTCCGGTATTATTTTGAGCACA
>MHYI01000162.1:0-4203 GCA_001828295.1 Planctomycetes bacterium RBG_16_41_13
CCAAAATGCGAAGTACGAAGTACGAAGTACGATTTACGATTTACGAAGTACGATTTGGGATTTGGGATTTTAAATCGTACTTCGTACCTCGTAAATCGTACTTCGTAATGTGTTATTCCCGCAATTGACCGTTTCCAAAAACCACAAATTTATAGGAGGTAAGTTCTGCAAGTCCCATTGGGCCTCTGGCGTGGAGTTTATCTGTGCTAATGCCAATTTCAGCCCCCATGCCAAACTCATAGCCATCGGTAAAACGGGTAGAAGCGTTGACGTATACCGCTGCGGCGTCTACCTCGCCGGTAAATTGCAGGGCATTACTATAATTGGCGGTGATGATTGCCTCTGAATGGCCTGAACCGTATTTTGTTATATGAGAAATAGCGTCATCCATTGAACCCACCACTTTTATGTTTAACACCATGTCCAGGTATTCATTATAATAATCGTCATCCGTTGCAGATTTTATCGTGTCCAGAAGAGCGCATGTTTTTTTACAACCCAGCATTTGCACGCCGGAATCCGCGAATCTTTTCGCTATTTTTGGCAAAAAAACGGGAGCGATGTTTTCATGCACCAGCATCGTCTCCATAGCATTACACGTTGCAGGCCGTTGAACCTTGGCATTGAAACAAACCTCTTCGGCAATTTTCAGATCGGCAAATTCGTCCACGTAGGTATGGCAAACACCTTTATAGTGTTTTATAACAGGGATGGTGGATTTTTCAACTACTGTGCGGATGAGCGCTTCTCCGCCACGAGGAATGACGACGTCAACATATTTGTCAGACGTAAGTAAATAATCAATCGCTTCCCTATCCGTGGTTTCGACAAGCTGTATGCCGTTTTTATCAAGCCCTGCTCTTTCCAAAGCGGCAGTAAGTATTTTATAAAGTGCAATATTGGAATGAATGGCCTCTTTCCCGCCTCTTAATATAACAGCATTTCCCGCTTTCAGACACAATGCCGCAGCATCGGCGGTCACATTAGGCCGTGATTCATAAATAATAACAATAACGCCGATTGGCGTGCGTATTTTTTTAATCTGCAAGCCATTTGGCCGTGTATGACCCTGCATGATTTCTCCCACCGGATCGGCAAGATGAATGATTTGCCTTACACCGTCAGCCATTGCTTTGATACGTTTATCGGTCAGGCATAGGCGGTCAATCATTGCTTCTGAGAGTCCTGCTTGTTTTGCGGCGAGCACATCTTTTTTATTTTCAGTTAGAATGAAATCCGCAGAGGAATTTATGCCTTCCGCAATATAATCAAGTGCGGTATTTTTTAACGCTGTGCTTGCCGTAGCAATACGCCGCGAAGCGCTTTTCGCATCTCTAACGATTTGATTTATATAATTTTCTATATTCATAATAGTAGGTAATCAGATAATATGCGGCAGTAACAAGAATTATCATGGCAGGAAACTGCCATGGAAAAGAACCATCGAAGAGGAATGATTTCCACCGGTTTGAGGCAGTTGCGGCAACGGGTTTTTTCACGGGAACGCTTTTTATATTAAAACGATACTTATCATAAGAAACCTCTCCAGGCGCAAAATACCCTAATTGTTCACGCGCTTCTTTTTCAATACGGAGAGGGTCTTTCTGTAAAGAGGAATGCTCGCTCTCGAGTCTGTCGTTTTCCAATCGTGATTGTACCACCTGTCCCTCAAGAATCCTTTTTGTTTCTGACATACGAAATCTTTCCTGACGGGCATGCGTAATTAGGTAGGAGAAGAGTATTACGACAAACGAGGTGACAAGGGTAATCAGGATGTATTTGCCGAAATAAAAGGGCTTTTCCTCTCTTTTCTCACAAAAAATATGCCCCTGAAAATTATTGCCATGCTCTAAACCTGTTTTTGCAGTCTGCATAATTTACCTCCATATATTGCGTTGTCCGAGAGGTCTTCTTCTATACGTAAAAGTTGATTGTATTTGCATATACGATCCGTCCTGCTTAGTGAACCGGTTTTTATTTGACCGGCATTGGTAGCTACTGCTATGTCAGCGATAGTTGAATCCTCTGTTTCGCCTGACCGGTGAGAAATAACGACTGAGTATCCGTTCGTCTTTGCCAATTCAATTGCATTTAACGTTTCTGTTAAGGTGCCAATTTGATTGACCTTGATTAAAATGGAATTGGCTACTCCCTTTTCGATGCCCTTAGCCAGGATTTCCGTATTGGTAACGAATATGTCGTCTCCTACGATTTGAACCCTTTTCCCCAGTTGATTTGTAAGTTTAGCCCAACCATCCCAGTCTTCCTCAGCCAAACCATCCTCAATGCTGCAAATAGGATACTTATTCAAAAGTTCAGCGTAGAGGGCGATGATTTCATCGCTTGTTTTTTTCTTGCAGCCCTCTGCGCGCAATACGTATTTCCCTTCCTTATAAAATTCACTGGCAGCAGGGTCTAATGCCAGATAAACATCCTTTCCTGCACTATACCCGGCGTCTTTAATCGCCTGAAGAATCAGATCTATTGCCTCTTCATTAGTTTTCAAATTCGGAGCGAAACCGCCTTCGTCTCCAACATTAGTATTATATCCCTTTGATTTTAAAACAGAGCGAAGGGTATGAAATATTTCTGTGCCGGTGCGCAAGGCATCCGCAAAGCTGTCCGCATTTACCGGCACAATCATAAACTCCTGAATATCAAGATTATTGTCGGCATGTTTGCCGCCATTCAGGATATTCATCATGGGGACGGGGAGTACCTTTGCATTCGTGCCGCCAATATAGCGGTAAAGGGGAACCCCTAATGCATTCGCAGCCGCTTTTGCCGTTGCAAGCGAAACGCCTAAAATAGCATTTGCTCCGAGTTTCTCTTTGTTCCTGGTGCCATCTAATTGTATTAACAGGTTGTCAATCTCTACCTGGCGGGTTGCATCCATTCCTTCGAGTTTATGAGAAATAATTTCATTTACGTTTTTAACCGCAGTCTGAACCCCTTTGCCCATAAATCGTGAAGGTTTATCAGTATCTCTCAGTTCCAAGGCCTCCCTTTTCCCCGTTGAAGCTCCGGAAGGCACGGCGGCACGGCCCATAACTCCATTCTTTAAAATCACATCAACTTCTACGGTAGGATTCCCCCTGGAATCCAAAATCTCTCTTGCTTTAATACAATAAATAATGGTCAATTGACATCTCCTGTTTTATATGTATATCATTGATAGAATGTAAGTTATGAACTTTAAAAAAACGCGGATTCCTCTATAGCACATTTTTTAGCCGATGTCAAATATATTCTTTTAGTACCTTATCAGTAATTTCTTTGCACACTTCCATTCGTCAGTGCGTGCTTTTTGGCAAAATATTTAATAGTGAAATCCGAAATCCGAAACACGAAATCCGAAACAAATTCTAATGACAAAATGATTTGAAATTCTAAACAAATGCATCTAGCTGATGGCTGATGGCTGATGGCTGATGGCTGATGGCTGATAGCTGATGGCTATGAACTATGAACTATGAACTATGAGCTATGAGGCTATGAGCCATGAGCCATGAGCCATGAGCCATGAGCCATGTTAACAACTTGCCATCAGAGAGAAACAAAAATACTTTGATAAAAACCTAAATCAGTGCATCTTTTTGCCGATATCAAAACTAGTGTTGCAGCCACAATAATTGTACGGCTCAGAAAGAATAATGCTTTGAGTAACGATACAATGCAAGATATAATCCGTAATAGTGGCAAAATTGAACTAAATCTAACGCTACAAACTTTAAGAAAAAAAAATTATTTTTGAATATAAAGGAAGATACTATGGATAGAATAACAAACGATCCCACAATGCAGAAAATTATTGGTTTGAAGCGTTACGAAGCGAATAAGCCGGTAAAAAACAGAGAGAAAGAGGGGAATGCCGGTTCCGAAAAACAAGACGCCGTCAGCATTTCTCAAGAGTCCAGGATTTTTAGCGAAAAGATTGAAAATTTGAAAGCAACCGTTAAAAACGAAGTATCGGATGCAAGGTCTGCAAAATTAGAGGAAGTAAAAGAAAAACTGAAAACAGGGTTTTATGAAAAAGACGAAATAGCAGAAGAAGTGGCTGATAAAATAATAGATGCTTTCAAAACCAAGTCATAAAAAACTTTTTTTGCCAAATACAAAAATTGCGGTACTCATCTCCCGACACTCTTCCGAATCCGGTTTAAACCTGTTTTTTACCTTCTCGTTAAACATGGAGTGGTAATA
>MHYI01000162.1:4375-6705 GCA_001828295.1 Planctomycetes bacterium RBG_16_41_13
CCTGCGCAGGAGCAAAAATATAAGGTTGTTATCTTTCCCTTTGTGTATAACCTTGGATCAGAGGGTCAAATTGCAGGGGTGGAACATATTGTACAAAGCGAGTTAATCCGGTCTGGCCTTTTTAGCGTAATAGACCAGAAACGTACTTACCATTATGTGAGAAAAACTGTTTTGCATAATTTCTACAAGATTGACGACGTGGAAAAAGGTTCAAACTTTAGCAATAAAGATATTATTGACCTTTTTTTTAGTTTTGAGTGGGAAAAAGTAGTAAAAATGACGCAGCAATTAAATGCGGATTTCGGAATAAAAGGCAGTCTTTCCCAATTTGGTGAAGGATATCGGGCAGATATCGAAGTGGTAAATGCAAAGGAAAGAGAAACAGTACGACTGCAGGAGATGAAGGATAAAACGGTGGGCGCATTGGTGGGGGAATGCGTGTCAGCGGAGAAGATTCCGGAAATGTTTGAAAAACTTGCGCAGCAAATCATAGGGCTTTGCCTCGCAGACAAAGTACAGGAAACTGCCGAAAGTATCATCGAAAGTTACTATCAGGGAAAATTCACCTATCAGGAAACGGAAAACAAATTACTACAACTTGTTTCTGATATGCCGGAAGAGTTTGTTCTGCAGTATACATTATTTTCCCATTATCTGGAGAATCCTGAAAAAATCGACCGGTTAATAAAAACGGGAGAAAAGGCAATACATTTATTTGATTCAGGCAATGAAGAACACATAAGGTACATGTCCTTTTTAGGGTTAGACCTCTTTCACGAACTTGCCAATGCCTATGTTATTACCGGGGATTTTTCAAGGGCAATAACAGTCTACAATCATGCAGTAACAATATACCCTATGAACCATGCTAAATATTTTAAACAGTTAGGGGTGTTGTATCTATTGGAAGACAAAGGAGAAGCATCAATGAATGCTTTTAAAAAAGCGCTGACTCTTGACCCGGCGGATTTTGAATCCAATTTTGCCGTAGCTTCCCTTTATGAAGCAAAAAAAAATACGGCACAGGCCCTCGAACAATACCGGAATTGTATTAAATATGCGACAAACCCAACCGACAGATCGAAAGTACAGGAGGCAATCAAAAAACTGGAGGCGAAAGAACCCTTGCGTTAATCCTTGAATAATAACTAAAGCGACATTTTGTTCTTACGTCCAGCACAAAAATTGGCAGGGCATTACCCTGACAGGATTGTTTCTTTGTAGTGCTATTCCCAAAGGTTCATCAAAAAATCCTTCATAACCTCTACCTGTTCTTCGGGTGCTCCGGGGATATATTCCTGGAATTCTCCTTCTCTGAAAAATTTCGGCATTTTTGTTCCAGGCTGAATCGATTGCGGGTCTAAAAGCCATTTCTTTATCCACTCCGGCTTGAGCCGTGTCTTTGCAAGCATTAGATCAGGCGCCCAGTCTGTAGGCTCCCCTTCCGGCATTTTACTGCCTCTGATATGGCATTGCAGGCAATGCACATTTTCAGATTCGAATAGTTTTTTCGCAACTTCGAGATACCCGGGAAATGCCTTTTCTCTTTTTTCAATATATCCTTTTTTTGTTTCTTCGATATACTCATAAGGGTATAGTTCCTCATCTTTTGCTGCAAGAAATATAGCCAGCTTCGTTGCATCTTCGGCAGACATGTCAAACGATGGCATTTTTACGTCAAGCCAGGGTCTGAGATCAAAGGGTTCTTTTAAAAATGCAAATGTCCACTCGCATTGTACTTTCTTCCCTTCGCCGTATAACAACGGCGGGGTAAAGACCCGTGCCTCTTCAGGCATGATGCCTTTTTCGTCCACATGATATTCTATAATCATATTTGCCAGTTCAATTTCCGCCGCTTTCTCCTGCCTTGCTATATCCTCTTCTGCTATAAATACCACCTCTCCGGCTTTATATCCGTGACTTTCGTTGTCTTCCATTAACTGAAAATAAACACCCTCATCTTCCTGTATTTTTATCATCCCTGAAAGCTCAGCGCCATCGCTAAGATATATTTTGTCCAGATCAAACTGATGACACCCGGAGCAATTATATTTTCCTAGTATCTCCCTGCCTTCAACGATTACCTTCTGTTCCCCGGATAATTGCGCAACATATTTTTCCGGTAATGTTTCTTCCTTTAATCCGGTAAGCAATACGACCAATGCTTCTCTTTGTTCCGGGGACAGTCCGAAGTCAGGCATTTTCAGGCGGTCATCCTGCTTTTTATACTTTCCTTCATCAAACTGTCTTGGATTTTGCAGCTTTGCCTGTAGCCATGCCCTTCTTGCCTCGCCGATGTTTTCCGTATAATGTTTCAGCCCGGCCTCGCC
>MHYI01000162.1:6761-6978 GCA_001828295.1 Planctomycetes bacterium RBG_16_41_13
TATCGGACAATTCAGCGCCAATTTTCCCAAGCCCTTCCATGCCCTTAATTTCATGGCAGCCAAAACAGCCGTATCTTTTGATCAATGCTTCGCCCGTGCGTGCCATGTTTTTATCGGTTAACCATTCCGCATCCGCATTTTGCGGTTTACCGCCGGGCGGTTTTGTTTTATTTATTAAATATCCGGCTATGAGGCGGGCGTTTCCTTCCTCTAATCT
>MHYI01000162.1:7146-7986 GCA_001828295.1 Planctomycetes bacterium RBG_16_41_13
GAAATCGCCACGTTCGTACTCTTCTTCATCAAGCCGGAGGGTTTCATCGCCGGTAATATTGATTTCATCTGCATGCTGCCATAAATATGCCGCTATCGCGCGGGCTTCTTCTTCCGGCAGCCGAAAATCCGGCATCCGGGTAGTTGGCCGAAATGCCTTTGGATCTTTTAACCAGTCCGTTAACCATTCCGGCTGTACTTTGTTTTTGATATTGCGCAGGTTTGGGCCGATAATTCTCTCCTTATCTCCACCAAAACCTTTTGTCTCATGGCAGCCATAACAGCCAAGTTCTTCAAACAACTTCTTTCCTTCCCAAAGCACATCTGCCCCTTTCACTTCTCTTCCTGCAGTATGGCATTTGAGACACGATGCTTGTGCAATTTTGCCACGGTATATTGGAGTAAGCCAGTATTCAACCTCTCCGTGCGCCTTTTTCACCCCTGATGTTGCGCTTGATTGTCCTTCATGGCATAAAACGCAGCCAAATTTCTCCGGCGGATGATTTCCCAGGTATAATTGTCTGTCGGGATGGCTTGCATATGGCTGTTCTTCTGAAACACTTTCAGTTTTATCTATGCCGGAGTGGCAGGACATACATCGATCAACGATATTCATATCTTCCAGATAGGTTTGGTATACCTGGAGGCCTGGCCGTGCTGTTTTGAGTTTCTTTAGTCTGTTTTTGCTATGCTCCGCCCCCGCAGTGTATGAATCTAATTCACTTGTATACGTTATAATATCCTTTTTCAATTCTCCCTGCCTTGCCCTGATTAATGCAAGCCGGTTTTCGGCCACCTTCAGTTTCAGGGCACGTTCTTCATTTTCTTTTTCCAGCGCCGC
>MHYI01000162.1:8212-8314 GCA_001828295.1 Planctomycetes bacterium RBG_16_41_13
CAAAAAGGGCGACTTCTTTTTTGTATGCTTCTCCTGCCTTTTCATATTCCATCTGATGAAATTTCTTTTGATATTTTTTCCAGGGACGTCTGTCAACCACCT
>MHYI01000163.1:0-2736 GCA_001828295.1 Planctomycetes bacterium RBG_16_41_13
ATGCTTGGGAAAATCAGGTTTCACGTTATATTTGTGGTGGACGACAAGCAATGCTTGGGAAAATCAGGTTTCACGTTATATTTGTGGTGGACGACAAGCAAAAACTTGTTGGGGTTGTAACCGAGACCGACCTCTTAAAGGTGCTTATGCCCAAATATTTAAATTCGGATGATGCGTTATTTTCAATTATGGGTGAAGATTATTTTGATAAAAGATGTCTTGAGTGCAGAGATATGGATATTACCGAAATTATGTCAAAGCCAATTTTAGCTGCTACTGCCAGCGAGAATGATACCATAATAAAAGTTGCAGCCGCCATGCTGAACAGAAAAATACACGCCGTTCCCGTGTTAAGAGACGGCAAGGTGGTGGGAATTGTGTCGCGTTTGGTCCTTTTACGGTACATGACAAAGGTTATCAAAAAAAGATAAGGCTTTTTTGAGGTACGATTTACGAAGTACGAAGTACGATTTTAAATCGTAAATTAAGTTAAAAGAGAAACCACAGACTTCGTCGTGAGAGCTTTGTCGAACGATCACACAGATTTTACAGATTAAAAAATCGTAAATCGTAAATCGTACTTCGTATCTGTAAGCTAAATTGTGTAATTTAACACTTGGAGTTTAATGATTTTATGACGAAACAAAGAAAAAAAGTGGTTTTGGCGTATTCCGGCGGACTTGATACCTCTGTGGCTATTAAGTGGATTCCGGAAAAATATGATATGGATGTTATTACGGTGACTATCGATCTGGGCGCCGTAAAGGATCTTGAATCAATTCGTCAAAAGGCTCTGAAAATAGGGGCAAAGAAAGCCATTGTTGTCGATGCGAAAGATACATTTGTGAAATATTTCGTCATGCCGGCATTGCAGGCGGGCGCATTGTATGAAGGGGTGTATCCGCTGGCAACCGCCTTGGGCAGGCCGCTTATTGCTAAATTACTGGCGGATGCGGCGGAAGACGAAAAGGCGGATGCTGTCGCCCATGGTTGCACCGGGAAGGGGAATGATCAGGTTCGTTTGGACGTCTCGCTGCAGGTGTTAAACCCAAGATTACAGATTATTGCCCCGTTGCGGGAGTGGAAGATGTCACGGGATGAAGAAATTCAATATGCGGAAGAACATGGAATCCATGTTGAGGCAAAAATAAATAGTCCGTACAGCACCGATGAAAACCTCTGGGGGCGGAGTGTTGAGTGCGGCGTATTGGAAGACCCCTGGATGGAACCGCCTGCGGATGTTTATAAATGGACGAGGAATGTGAAAGACGTCCCCGACGAACCGGAATATATAGAAATCGATTTTGAAAAGGGTATCCCGATAGCGTTAAATGGCAAAAAAACAGAAGGGGTTGCGCTTATTAATACGCTAAACGCACTGGGGGGAGAGCATGGCGTTGGCCGCATTGATCACATAGAAAACCGGCTGGTCGGGATAAAATCGCGTGAAATCTACGAGGCGCCGGCTGCCATTATACTTCATGCCGCACATAAGGCCCTCGAAGGCATGAATATGACAAAAGATGCTTTACGCTTTAAGGAACTGGTTTCAAGCCATTATGCTGATTTGATTTACAATGGCCTTTGGTTTTCCGCATTTCATCAGGACCTTGTCGCGTATGTATTGAGCAGTCAGAGAATTATTAATGGAACGATTCGCGTAAAATTGTCAAAGGGGTCTTGTGCCGTAGTCGGGAGAAAATCGCCTCACGCCCTTTATAGTGAGGAACTTGCGACCTACCAGAAAACGGACGTCTTCGACCATGCGGCCTCTCTTGGATTTATCAAGATTTATGGTTTGCCGGTAAAGACGCAATCGCAGAAGCAGATGAACGTCTTGAGCGGGAGGGAGGCGTTGAATTTGGGGTCGATAATGCCGCCGAAGGTATTGCCTTGAAGGATTTATGAAGTACGATTTATGAAGTACGATTTACGAAGTACGATTTACGATTTGGAATTTGGGATTTTAAATCGTACTTCGTAAATCGTAAATCGTACATCGTACATGGAATAGTTGTTCAATGAGCGTTACGTGACGTGGCGCCCACCATGAAACAAGCGTAAGAAAGGTGAAAGAATGAAAGTTTTGTTGCTTTTTCCTCCTTCATGGCATCCTTCTCAACCATATCTCAGTCTGCCTTCCTTAACCGCCTTTTTAAAACAAAACGGCGTCACCGATGTTATACAGAGAGATTTGAATATCGAGCTGCTGGATATGCTTCTGACGCAGAAAACGTGCGGCGAATTTTACGATAAAATTACGGATAAATTACGCGGTTTAGAAGGACGTCTCATAAGCAGCCTCAATTATAATGAAGAGAGAAATGCTTTAACAGAGGCCGTGGAATCGCTTCCGTGGTTCATACATAACGTAGAACGCGCAAAAAATATTTTGCGGTCTGATGCCTTCTACCACCTTGATAGCTATATAGAAGCCGTCCATATTGTGAATGAAGCCCTTCGGCTTATGTCCGCCCTCTTTTATCCTTCGGTGATGACGGCGGTAAGCAACACCATGAGGTTTTCGGTATACTCCTCGAACGATATTTTGCAGGCAATTCATTCAGAGAGAGAAAACATTTTTCTCTCTCTTTATAAAGAATATGTCCTGTCCTCAATTTTGGAATCGACGCCAAAAATAGTCGGTATTTCCATTACGAACACTTCGCAAATAATACCCGGCCTTACCCTTGCAAGGCTGATAAAAGAACAAAAGAGGGAAATACACATCACCGT
>MHYI01000163.1:2760-5735 GCA_001828295.1 Planctomycetes bacterium RBG_16_41_13
CACCGAGGAGTTGAGGAAGGTTGATTCCCTTTTCGCACTGGTGGACAGCTTTATCGTTTTTGAGGGAGAGCACGCACTATTGGAATTGTGTGCGCAGGTGGAGGGCAAAAATGATTTCAAAAAAGTACCAAATCTTGTTTACCGGGAAAAAGGGGTGACAAAGATTAACGACAATTTCTTTTCGGAAGATTTAAATACCTTGCCGACGCCTGATTTTAAAGGGTTCCCTCTGCATCGGTACTTTACCCCCTCTCTTGTTTTACCCATACAGACCTCGCGGGGTTGCTATTACAGGAAATGTGCATTTTGTAATTTGCACCTTGACCATAGAAACTTTCGGTTACGGCGCACTGACCTGATAATGGAAGATATACAGAAACTTTCACGGGAATACCAAACAAAGTGTTTCTTCTTTACGGATGAATCGGTTCCGATGAATAAATTGCGTGAAATTTCTCAATGCTTATTGGAAAACAGGGATGAAATAAAATGGATGGGAGGCGTGCGCTTTGAAAAAGCCCTTACAGGAGACGTTTTGAGAAAAATGGCGGAAGCAGGGTGTCAAAAGCTGGTGTTTGGATTGGAGTCGTATTGTCAACGTGTGCTGGATAAAATGAAAAAGGGGACAAAACGCGATGTGGTAAAAAAGACGCTGGATGCGTGTTTGAAAGCGGGCATTTCGTTTCACCTTTACGTCATAGTGGGGTTTCCAACAGAGACCGAAAATGAAGCGATGGAAACACTTGACTTTGTGCTGAACGAAGAGTATCTGCATTCTGCGGGATACTCTTGTTTGCCGTCATTGTTTGGTATGGAAAAGGACTCGCCAATCGCCAATAATCCCTCCGAGTATGGTTTGGCAAGTATACGGTCGCCGAAAGGCGAGGATCTGGGGTTAGGGTATTTATATGAAGTGAAGGAGGGGATGTCCCCGCAAAAGGCGGAAGAAATGTATCATTATATGATAAGTAAATTAAGCGGGACATTGTGCCCATTTCCTTACAATTATTCAATGGCTGACGGGTTGTTATATCTTGTTCATCGGAATAAGAATAATAAGGAAGAGGTTGTTTTCCGGTGAAAATATTCCTGTCCGGAGGGGTATGGTCTGGAAAATACACTTCCGGGTGGATTCGGTCAAAACAAAATCAGGGCAGTATATAAAGTGATGAAAAAAAATGAGGAAGATATTGTTGTAAGCAACTTTTATAAGGACGTTCGTTGCCTTATCGAGGAAGCCCGCCATACAGTTGCCTCAACGGTCAATGCAGCTATAACCATGCTTTACTGGCAGATTGGAAAGCGGGTTAATGAAGAAATTCTGAAAGGAAAACGGGCGGAATATGGCAAAGAGATTATCGTATCACTGTCACGACAATTAGTATTGGAATATGGCAATAATTTTTCCGGAAAAAATCTGCGCAGAATGATTCAATTCGCAGATGTTTACCCATCCAGAGAGATTGTCGTATCGCTGATACGACATTTAAGCTGGACTCATTTTATAGCACTAATTCCCCTAAAAGAACCTTTGCAACGAGAGTTTTACACTGAAATGTGCAGGGTAGAGCGGTGGAGTGTACGTACCCTACGCAAGAAGATAGATTCAATGCTTTATGAGCGCACGGCTATTTCCAGAAAACCAGAAGAATTGGCAAAGCACGAATTGGCTGAATTACGTTCTAACGATAAAATATCACCAGACCTTGTTTTTCGTGATCCCTACGTGCTGGATTTTTTAAATCTGAAAGATATATACAGCGAATCTGACATGGAGGCTGCGATTCTCAGGGAACTGGAATCTTTTATTCTGGAACTTGGCGCAGGATTTACCTTTGTTGCCAGACAGAAGCGAATGGCAATTGATAACGAAGACTTCTACCTCGATTTACTCTTTTACCACCGTAAGTTGAAACGGTTGGTGGCTGTCGAACTCAAACTTGGCAAGTTTAAAGCTGCCTTCAAGGGACAGATGGAACTCTACCTGCGCTGGTTGAAGAAGTATGAAAAGGAAAAGGATGAGAACGACCCTCTTGGACTGATACTGTGTGCCGAAGGTGCTCATGAACAGATTGAACTGCTGGAGTTGAACAAGTCTTCCATTAAGATTGCAGAATATTTAACCGAATTGCCTCCAAAAGAGTTGTTGGAAAAGAAACTTCATGCAGCGATTGAGAAATCGAGAGCCTTGCTGGAGCAGCGGGCCGGGGAAAGTAAGGAACACGACAGGAAAGAATAAATGTGCCGCAAAAAAAAACGAGAAAACACCAAACATCTTACGGCTTGTTCCCAAATTTCCCATAAGTATCCTTTTACCTTGTTATAAGCACGGATTATGTTTTTATTTAAATCCATAAAAAAAAGTTTCATTTTAATATTGTTATTGTGTTCATTTACGCCGTTGTTGCTGCTTCTTTTTTTCGCATTCCCCAAGGCCAAATCTGACCTGGAAGGCGTGTTGGTGCGTAACCTGGAAGGGGTGAAGCAGAAGCAGGCAGAGCTGATAAAGATGTGGCTTAACGAGCGGAAACACGAGGCGAAAATGATAACAAAAAATATCTCTGCTTCGTTTGCAAGCGCCATTTCCGGCGATGATTTTTCCGCCTTGTCAGCATATACAGAAAAGATTAAAAACGAGTATGGATATAAAACGATAGGTGTTGTCTCTTTGGAGGGAAGCGTGGTTGCTTCGGCTGCAAAACCTGCTGAAAGGAGCAACAGGTATGCTGAGTATTGCCGTGAAGCGCTAATGGGGAAAATGGAGGTGTCAGGCGTCACGCCTCTTCTCCTGGAGGATGAGGCAGACCGTTCTGCGGAAAGTTATGTAATATTTTTATCAGCTCCGATCCTTAAACCGGACAATTCTCTTCTGGGCGCTGTCGTTTTTGGCATAGATACAACGCCGCTTAACGATATTTTAAAAAATGTAAAGCTAGGGACAACAGGAGAGACATTTCTGATTAACAGAGAAGGCC
>MHYI01000163.1:5913-6102 GCA_001828295.1 Planctomycetes bacterium RBG_16_41_13
ATGCAAGGTGTTGGGCGCATGGTGCTGGATTGACGATATTAACTGCGGGTTGCTTACGCAGATCAACATTCACGAAGGCTATGAAACTGCCTATAGTTTAAAAAACTTTGTACTCTCTATGTTAATGGTGCTGGCATTTCCACTTACCCTGGCTGCTTTTTACTTTAGCAGGAGAATAACCTCTCCTAT
>MHYI01000164.1:0-781 GCA_001828295.1 Planctomycetes bacterium RBG_16_41_13
TTTTCGATACACACATCTGGGTCTGGTGGGTGCATGACAATAAGCAACTAACCAAATCCCAGATAAAAATTATTTTCGTAACACTTTAGCTTTTTGAAAAATTCTAACAATGACGGCATTCGTAAAAGGTAGCCAGACCGGCCCGGCCTGGTATATGGTATATGGACGCACAGACCGGGACGGTCTGGCTACCATCTCAGAAGCAGAGTCCTTTCTCCCCATCTTACTCATAATACCGGCAAATAGATTAGTTTTATTGCTATATGGAGACAAACAAAATGCATAATATTCGCATAACAGCAGAATTGACTATGGATCGACAGGAAGGGGGATATTCCGTGTACTGTCCTGAATTTGACGTATACTCTCAAGGTGAAACAACAGAGGATGCTATTCAAAACATTAAAGAAGCAGTAACAGGTTACATCAAAGCTATTGGCATAGAAAAAGCTTTAAAAGAATTTAATCCCCCTATCCGGGAAACGCTGGAATTATCAATTAAATGACCAGGCTTCCTCGCATCACCGGCAAAGAACTTGTCAGGGTTATGGAAAGAGACGGATTTACCTGTATTGGCATTGAAGGCAGTCATCACATTATGCAGAAAATGTTTCCCGATAAAAAAGTAACCGTTCCCGTTCCTGTTCATACCGGCAAGATACTCAAACTTCGCACCTTAAATGGTATTCTCAGAAAAGCCCGAATTCCCAAAGAACAATTGATAAAATTGA
Organism: Planctomycetes bacterium RBG_16_41_13; assembly: GCA_001828295.1. The sequence continues at coordinate 732 of MHYI01000164.1, forward strand.
TTTGATTTATAATCCAACAACAAACAAGTTTACCGGGTGCATTCCTGATT
>MHYI01000164.1:789-6605 GCA_001828295.1 Planctomycetes bacterium RBG_16_41_13
GCAAATAGTAATTCAAGCTTCCAGCTTGAGTTAAAAAAGCACAAGCTGGATGCTTGTGATACAATACAAATCTGTCACTTGCAGAAGTAAGGGGTTACAAAAAATCGGGAATGCACCCCCATAATTGTTTGACCATCACTCCAAATTTCTTCTCCGTATCCTTGCCATATATCCACCATCTCCCTTGTTTATTTCCGGGAAATAGCAATCTTCCTTGTCAAGGCAAAATTGCGGTTCATCTGAACCTATAAGTTTATGTGTATAGTGGAGTCATGTACTTAACTGTGGTAAAAACCCTGTTTGGCATCTGGGAGTTATTTGTCATTTTTCTGCTAATTGAAGGCTGGATTGGAAGCATAAAACGTTTGGTTCAGGTTTCATCGTGCACTCAGCCGAACGGTTACAAACCTGAACCCGCACAGGCAAAATGCCTGTTCCACCATTACGTTCCCGAACAGCAGTTTGGAGGGCATTTTCAGTTCTTTGCAAATATTCACACCTGCCTGTCAGATGACAGGTATTGTATAACAAGGATTTTGCTTAATTAACCCTGACATGGTTTGGAATCCTGTCAGGGTTGTTTTTTCCTAACTCCATTAACAGTTACAAAAAATCGGATGCTAATAGCTCAAGAATAAACTCTACCGTAATCCTTGTTCCTTTAACGATTGGTTTTCCACCAAGTATCTTTGGATTTACTGTGATTCTTTCCATAGTTTCTCTCCTGACTACTTAAACAAGTGTTTTACCTATAAAAACAAGAACAAACAAAGCAACTGTCTCAATGACCCCGAGGGCCATAAGATAGTTGCCGAATCCCTGTCCTGTCTCTGCCAGCGCATCGGACGCCCCTGCGCCAGCACGCCCCTGCATCCATGCAGAAAGCCCCATTGCAAGACCTCCCAGAAACCCGGCCCCCAGCAACACGGGAAATGCCGCACCTGCTACAGCGGCCTTCATTATGTTTCCCATCAAAATCATGCCGTAAATAGTCTGGGATAACGGCGCCCCTACAAACGCAACCAGCATAAACGGAGCAGACTTGTTCTGGGCATAGCACTTTTTCCATCCACCGATAGCCGCTGCCCCTGCCGCTCCCGTCCCAAGGCATGACCCCATTGCCGCCATCACAAGCGCCGCCACTGCACCCAATTTACCAATAGAAATAACTGTATCCGAATCCATTGCCATACGCACTCCTTTCTTGTCTGTTTATAAAAACTCCATGATTTTATCTTCTTTGCTTTTTTGAAAACGGGGTATATGGAATGCCTTTCCATTGCACTCCCACGTGACCGGAAAATTCTAACGTATTCAACCGCACACCATGCACCAGGATGCCCAGCGCCATAAGTGCAACATTAAGCCCGTGTCCCAGGAAAAGAATCAATGCCGCGATGAATCCCGCAAAAACACTGCTGATTCCCTTTTCCAATGCCATTTCGTTAAAACTCATTGCTACGGCGAGCGAAGCGCTGCCAACGGCAAAAAGACGGATGTATGAAACAACATCAACGAAGTTACTGATTACATTAAGGGGAAACATCATAAGGTCTGGCCAGTCTTTTTTTATTTTTTTGGGAGAAGTGGTAAAGAGAACCACGCAGCCTAATGAGGCAAACAGCAAATAGTAACCCCATGCGGGAAACGCTGCGTCAAGGATCATGGTGCGCGCGGTGATATACATCAACCAGGTCATACCTATCCATCCAATCTGTGCAATAGCCCTCGGACTATTCATCATTCTCATTACATTCCATGCATGCGCAACCGTCAGGTGGATAGATCCAATCATAAAACAGAGGTGCATTATATTCTTTTCATTATTAAGCCACTCCACACGCAACATTTTTAATGGAGCCGGTATATTGCTTGCGCCAAAATAATTTCCCGTCAGAATCCCCCATACCATCGTGCATACACTGAGAATACCAAGCAGGAAAAACGGGGCAGACGGCGCTTTGGAAAATATCCTTCTTGATACAATTGTTATCGCCAGAAAAAAGGCTCCATATCCGGCGTCGCCTATCAATAGAGCGGAAAATACACTGAAAAAAATCAGAAAGACGCCGCTTATATCCTTTTCCATATAACCGGGCAGGATATTAATCATGTCGAATATTGTCCTGACAGGCTGTACCCACTTTGGATTCCGTATAAGGGTAGGCACGTCATCTTCCGCCGAAGGATCGGCAATAACGGAACCACAGCCTTGCAGCGCAGGGGCTTTCAGGATTTCCTCCACCATGTCTGCGGGACAAAAACCCTGAAGATAGACAATATCTTCAGCGTTCCCCATGCCTGCCTTTACTTCCAAAAGGTGTATCTTTTCCTTCGTCATCAGGAGCGCTTCGTTCATTACATGCCGTTCGCCTCCCAACCGCTCAAATTCCCGGGAAATTGATTTCAACCCTTCTCCTGCATCAAGAAGAGCGGCCTCTACTTCCGACAGAGATTTCCCGGTGATCTGAACTTCTTCATAATCGCACCGGAAGTCACCATCTCCGGCTATTACAAAATAAACAAAATTCTTATCTTTATTAACAATGAATAAGGATGTGTCCTCCGGCGCTATAACAGGCTGGTTGAAAGGGGAACGGAAAAGACGCATGTTTATTCCCTCTTTTGCCAGTGAAGCAACAAGCGCAGGGTCAAAATTTCCATAGGGCTGCGCCCGTTGTTTTTCATAGTTCAATTTTTCACATACCTCTTCCAGTTCTTTACGGCGTTGAACAAGTTTCTCCACATTTTCCAGCGTACTTTGCGCCGCATCGCCAGACGGCGGATATTCTGTATTCAAAGGTATCATGCCAACCGCCCTCTGCAGCCTCACGCAATATTCCTTTTCCTTTTCCAGTTCACTGCAAACAGGCTGTTTCATATGGGTGACGTGCAATACACCCAATTCATACAATGCGTTCAGCGCCATTTCCTGGTCATCTTTCAGGCATAAAAGGGTAATCTTCTTCATTGGTGTTATCATGTACCCGTCCTTACACTCTGAAATTTGCGTTTCGCCATTTTTGCCCTAACCACAGCCGCTGTTTGTTCGTCCGCAAGATAAATTCTGATTTTTCTTATATTTTCGATACATTCAGGGATCTTCACCTTTTCAAACAGATTCACTCGCTGCGAGGTCACACGAAGTTCTTCCGACAGGAGTTCCTTCTGCCGTTCGTAAATATTCATCTCTATACGAAGTTTTATCAAACGTTCCAACACATCAATCCCATCGTCAACCCATGGCGGAGTGGCATAAAAATCTACAGGGCTGCGCTCGTATTCCACTTTGTCAAATACCGGAATACTCACCCCGGCAATATTGCCAATGCTGCGTTTCACTTCCTTTACCCTGACATAAGAACCAATATCAATATCTTCTGAAAACAAACGTATCCATACGTCAAGGTCATCCCATATACGTTTCTCCTCTTTTTTCTTTTCTGCTATAAGATGATCTGTCTTCCTGACTTCAATCTGAAGCTGCATTTTTTTCAGCTCCAGTGTAGGGAGATAACGTTTATAACGACGTAAGGCGTCACGCTGGGCCTTGAGTTCGTTTTTTGTAAATTTTATCTTCGGCATAATTATTTATTGTTTATTTGTAACAACTTGTATTAGTTTGGCTTTTTAAAAAGATATTCACGTGTGCCTGCTATATAACAGGAATAAAACATTTGTCCTCTGTCCTCAGTCCTCAATCTGCAATCTGCAATCTGCAATCTGCAATTTTGCCGATTGTCGATTGTCGATTGTCGATTGCCGACTGCCGACTGTACAGTATTCCCCATTAATAAAAGAGGCAAGGGGGTTGTTACCCTCAACTTATTGAGAAGTTGCGATAATATTATGAAGCGTCAATGCGTGCGGCGTCTGGCCAGAATTTTTCAATCAACCTTGTCGTAATTCCAGTTTCAGCAGGCTGAAAGCAGTCGGCAAGTATTTGCCATCCAAGATTAAGGGCTTGTTCCAAAGGGATATTGACATTTAAATCCATCATTTCGCGTTCAAAACGTTCGCCATATTTTAACAACTTGTTGTCCCATGCGCTCATCCGGAATCCCATGGACTGTTTTTCGATACTTTCTTTATACCTGGCGTAGATCTGTATCATGGAGTCCATAATGGCGCGATGGTCTTCGCGTGTTTTGTTATTAACATGTTGTTTGAGGCGGCTCAGCGAACCAAAAGGCTCTATCCTTCCGTTCCTCAGATAAAATTGCCCTTCGGTAATGTAGCCGGTATTGTCCGGTATCGGATGCGTAACATCGTCGCCCGGCATTGTCGTTACCGCAAGTATGGTGATAGATCCCGCGCCCTCGAAATCGACGGCCTTCTCGTATCGCGATGCAAGCTGACTGTACAGATCGCCAGGGTAGCCCCGGTTTGAAGGTACCTGTTCCATCGTATTTGCGATTTCCTTAATTGAATCTGCAAAATTTGTCATGTCAGTCAGCAGGACCAGCACCCGTTTCCCCTGCAAGGCAAACTGTTCTGCAACCGCAAGGCACAAATCCGGCACAAGGATACATTCAACCGTGGGGTCAGCCGCCGTGTGAATAAAGAGTATCGACCTTGTAATAGCGCCGCTTTTTTCCAGAATATCTCTGAAAAAAAGATAGTCATCATGTTTAAGCCCCATTCCGCCAAGTATAATGATATCCACTCTTGCCTGCAGTGCAATCCTCGCCAGCAGGGGATTGTATGGTTCCCCGGCAATGGAAAATATCGGGAGTTTTTGCGATTCCACAAGGGTATTAAAGACGTCAATCATCGGGATTCCTGTTTGTATCATATTTTCGGGAATTATACGTTTAACCGGGTTTACGGAAGGTCCGCCGATATCTATCAGATTTTCAGTAATTGCCGGCCCCTTATCGCGCGGTTCTCCGCTTCCGGTAAAGATACGTCCGAGCAAGGATTTAGAAAACGGCGTTTTCATCGAATGCCCCAGAAACCGAATCTCGGCGTTCGTGGACATGCCCTTCGTTCCCGCCAGGACTTGCAGTGATACCCTGTCGCCTTCCAGCCTGATAACCTGGGCAAGGGAACTGCCTTCCGCCGTTGTTATTTTTGCCAGTTCTCCATAGGAAACCTCTTTGGCAATAACGGTGATTACGTTCCCGACAATTTGTTCAATTTTATTGTATATCCTGCGCACTTTCTGCAACCTCCCCGATCATTTTGTCCAATACCGTTTCAATCGCCTGAAATTCACCAGACTCCATGGCGGCATAATTCCAATCTCTTGTTTTTTGTGTCAGCGTCTGGAAAAAAGCCCTCGCCGCATCTTTGCCGTCAAACGACATCTTTGTTCCAAGTATTTTTACCATCTTGCCAAAGGTATATTTTTGCCTTTCGCCCGAAGATGTCCCGTCCACGGCATGAAACGCATTTTGCTGCATGTAGGCGGCGTCAAGGTACTCGCTTTTCAGGTAAGTGACAAAATCATCAATAGACGTACCTTCTTCCCCCACCACCTTCATCATCTGTGCAATATCATTGCCGCCCCTGAGGATTTTTTGCGCTACCATCAGGTATTCCTCCTGCACAATACCGTGATACTTGCTCCAGCTTTCAAGGGGATGAATGGAGGGATATCTTCTCGCGTCCGAGCGTTCTCTTGATAACCCATGAAATGCGCCGACTACTTTGAGAGTCGCCTGCGTAACCGGCTCGTCAAAATTCCCTCCGGCGGGGCTGACGGTGCCGCCTATGGTAACAGACCCCATAGATCCGTCATGCAGTCTCACTATCGCCGCGCGTTCATAAAACGCGGCAATAACCGACTCAAGATAGGCAGGATATGCTTCATC
>MHYI01000164.1:6687-7176 GCA_001828295.1 Planctomycetes bacterium RBG_16_41_13
TGCAGTCCCATCTGCCGGTAATATTCCGCCAGCGTCACCCCCGTATAGACTGAAGCCTCACGGGCTGCCACAGGCATTGAACTGGTGTTACAAATAATCACCGTTCGTTCCATAAGACTTTTTCCTGTCCGGGGGTCAGTAATCTGCGGAAATTCACGGAGCGTTTCCACCACTTCCCCCGCCCTTTCTCCGCATGCGGCGACAACAACAATATCCACATCTGCATTTCTGCTTATAAGCTGCTGTAACACTGTTTTGCCCGCGCCAAAAGGACCTGGAACACAAAATGTCCCCCCCTTTGCCGCCGGAAAAAACGTGTCAAGAATTCTGATCTTCGTCATAAGGGTTTCCGTAGGCATCAGCCGTTCACTGTAACATTTCAGGGGTACTTTCACCGGCCATTTCTGAATCATAGTCACCTTTACAATCGCCCCCTTACTATCCTTTATCTCCGCTATTGTCTCATCAACCCGGTATGAGCCATGCCCC
>MHYI01000164.1:7360-7498 GCA_001828295.1 Planctomycetes bacterium RBG_16_41_13
CAGGAAGAGGATTTTGGAGTCCGTCAAAAATCTGTGTAAGCAAGCCGGGCCCCAGCTCTGCCGCCAGCAATTCTCCGGAAAAGTCAACATGCCCCCCTACCTTCAGCCATCTCGGTTCTTCCAGTATCTGCACGTCGG
>MHYI01000165.1 GCA_001828295.1 Planctomycetes bacterium RBG_16_41_13
TGAAGATTTGTAACGACATGCTGCATAAGGACAGGGGCGCTCAGATACCCAAGAACGCGATTCGCAAAGGTCAATGCCTCCATAAGTTCCACGGAATTTTTCATTGCAGGATGGACGGCAGCATACCCTATCCTTTCCCCCGGAATCGAAAGCGGTTTGGAATACGAGGCCGCAAAAATGGTGTTTGAATAGATGCTAAAAATGTCAGGAAGCTTATTGCCATCGTAAACGATGTCCTGATACGCCGCATCATAAATCAAAAAAATGTCTTTTCCAAACTGTCGGTTTTTCTCGTTCAGAAGCCTTGCGGTAGATTTCAAACTTTCATCAGAGTAAATCATCCCGGATGGGTTATTCGGCGAGTTTATGATAATTGCCTTCGTACGGGATGTTATCTTTGCTGCTATAGCATCAATGTTTAAGGAAAAATCCGCATTTGTTTCTGCCACGCAACAAACCCCACCGTGGTTATCTATATAATAGGGATATTCCAAATAGAGAGGTGACAAAACAATGACTTCATCACCAGGATTCAAAATCGCTTTCAAAATAATATTTAATGCACCGGCGCCGCCAGCAGTCATAATTACATGCTGCGCAGTGAAATTTAGGCCTCTTTCTTTTGACAGCGTTTTAGCGATTGCCTCCCGCGCCTGAACGTGTCCTGCCAAAGCTGAATAGCCATGCATCTCCGGAAAGGGATTATTTGCAACCTTCTTCAATTCCTCAACAAACTCTAAAGGAGGTTCTATCTTCGGATTTCCCAGTCTAAAGTCATACACTTCTTTCTCTTCAGAAACAACCTGAGAACGCCCCTCAAAGATATTCACAATCCAGGACGAAGCGGCTATCCCTTCTTTTACCTTAATAGATATTGACATACAATTTCCTTTCGTATGACAGTAAAAAAACCTCTTATTTATTTTCAGGTGTCATCTTTTTTGGTCGAATATCAAAAATGGTCATGGGCCCATGAGGATAAATCCCCCCGCTTACCATACCTTTCATATTGTGGTCGTGAGCAATGCTGATCCCTGGTCCATAATTACACGACAGACATTTTCTTTTTGAAGAAAAATCAGGGATTTTGTAGAGAATATCATATCTTTCGCCAGATCCAATAAGCAAGGTATCTTTTTCGTAGGCAAAAGGAAGCTTCCTGCCGTCAGTACCGATTACCAAACCGTGAAAACCGTGCGGATGCCAGGCAAAAATATGTTCATATCCTAAGGCCAATAATCTGACCAAGACAGTTTCTCCATCATATGCAACGATTCTTGTTTTGGGGTCATTTATGGTCGACAGCGGATGCACCAGGTTATCCATGAAAATTCTTCCGTTGAGCATAAAATAATTCGACTTCCAATCCAGGCCCCTTCTGATATTGCCTACTTCCCTGAGCGTCTCCATATATTCGCTATCCACTTCACTCATAAAAAGGGTATATTCCCTGTCAAATGTATATCCATAAATTTCATTCGGTTTTTTTTCTATTATGATGGGGAAATACATTCCTCCCATGATATGGTTTGTGGAATCCACATGACAATGCCCCATATACGTACCTTCGATATCTTCCGGAATGGTTAATAAGTACCGATATATTTCTCCGGGAAATACAGAAGGATACGGCAAATTCGGCACACCATCGAGGGCGGGAATTAAATCAAGGCCGTGAAAATGTATAGTATGAGCTACATGATTAATGCCTGAGTGTTCTTCCGTTTCATACCATCCGGCATTATGCAAAACAACAACATAATTCCTGCCGGACGTTAAACGTATCTCATCACCCGGAACTTTGAGTGGCAATAATTTTGCATATCTTTCCTCCTTCGTTTTTATTTCCCCCACATCGGCAAAGTCTTTTGCATGCGTGAATCCCCAGAAATATATAATTTCTCCATCTGCCATTTCCTGATAGCCATCTGTAACATAAAGATGAAATTCTTTTTCTATCTGCCCTTTTATATTTAATTCAAGAATCCCCTTTTCAATTTCTTCTTTCCCAGGGATTATTTTTTCTTCAGCATGTGCTGCTATGGCAAGGCTAACATACATAACACAGAAAAAAGACCATACTAAATGTATTTTTTTCATAAAGGACCTCATGAATAAGAAAATTTTTTATACGGATTATTATTCTGTTTTCCAACAACGAAAGACCTTCTCTTTATAAACTTGAGCACAATCCTTGAGAAAAACCTTGCTCAACGCAAAATACTTTATAATTCATAGCCATCGCTTTTTCCGGAAATACACAACCATCGCTATCACGAGAATGCCCATTGCTATTAAAACGGCAAAATACCCCCAACGCCATTCTACTTCGGGAATATATTTAAAATTCATTCCGTAAATGCCTGCAATAAAAGTTAGCGGCATGAATATTGTCGCGATAATGGTTAATACCTTCACCACTTCGTTCACCTTGTTGCTCACGCTTGAAAGATAAATATCAAGCATTCCCGTTGCCATGTCGCGATATGTTTCAATGGTATCAATAATATGTATGGTATGATCGAACACATCTCTCAGATAAACGTAGGTGGCGCTTCGTATAAGGGACGATTCCCCCTTGTCCATAGTATTAATTACCTCCCGCAGCGGCCAGATAGATTTCCGCAGAAACAATATCTCGCTCTTAACGGTATGAATCTTTCGAATGGTTTCCGTGGAAGGCCTTGTAATTAATTCTTCTTCTATGGACTCTATGTATTCCCCCAGCTTTTCTAACACAACGAAATAACCGTCTACAACAGCATCAAGGAGCGAATACGCCAGATAATCTGCACCCATTTTTTTCATGCGTCCCTTGCCATTTTTAATCCGGTCTCTGACGGGTGTGAAAACCGTGCCTTCATTTTCCTGAAAGGAAATAACATAATTTTGTCCCAGGATTAAACTTATTTGCTCTGCCTCAATCCGTTTATTGTCTTCGTTAAAAGTAAGCGTTTTCAGAACGATGAAGATATAGTCTTCAAAATCTTCCATTTTTGGGCGATGGTCTGTGTTCATTAAGTCTTCTAACAATAACGGGTGTATATTCGCAAGTTTTCCAACATTGTCGATGTTTTCAACACTATGAATGCCGCAGATATTGATCCACGTAGTCATCTGGTCGTTTTTCAGCGGAAAGCATTCTTTAATGTCCGGTATGTCCCTTTCAAGGCAGCTTGTCTCGCTGTATTCCAGGGCAGATATTTTTACCTTTGCTAATTTCTTCTCGCCAATATGAATAAGGGATCCTGGGGGCAAACCGGTTTTTTTCGATCTGTTTTTAAATAATCTGGACATGAAACCATCCTCCTTTCAAGTCGTACAATAGGGGAAAATATCGTTTGAAATATCAGACATTGTAACAAGCCCTGCGAATAACCCGAAAGAAACAACGATTTTTACGGTATTCAATCATGGGAGTGCTTGTAAGAGCGCCGGATCATCTTAAATGGTAATAACTTCCCTGCGAAGCGGCGCGGACACGTCGGTGTTTAGCTGTTTCTTAATGGCGTCAACAAAGCCGAGCGCCGTTTCTTCCTCGCCGTGTATCACGAAAATACGTCTGGGTTTCCTTTTGAATTTATTAAGCCAGTCCATAAGCCCTGCCTGGTCAGCGTGCGCAGAAAGACCTCCGATCGTATAAATTTTCGCTTTTACGGCAATTTCCTCACCAAAGAGTTTTACCCTGGCGGCGCCTTCTACAATCCTTCTTCCCAGCGTGCCATATGCCTGGAATCCCACAAAGATAACGCTGCATTCCGGGCGCCACAAATTATGTTTTAAATGGTGGCGAATCCTGCCCGCATTACACATCCCGCTGGCGGAAATGATAATCGCGCCGCGTTTTATCTTGTTTAATGCCATGGATTCTTCCACGGCCTCCGTAAATTTTAACGAGAGATTGCTCCCGGAAAATTTCCCTTCCCTGATAAGTTCAAGGGTTTCATCATCAAGGCATTCCGGATGATTTAATGTAATCCTGGTAGCGCGTATTGCCATCGGGCTATCAACAAAGACCTGGAGATGGTCTAATCGCCCCTCTAACGATAGTTTTTTTAAAAGATAGAGGATGTTTTGCGTTCGCCCAACGGCAAATGCAGGGATAATTATATTCCCTTCCCTTTTCAATGACTCTGTTACCGCTTGTCTGAATTCTTCGGTTGTCTCGTCTATTCCCTTGTGCTTTCTATTGGCGTAGGTAGATTCTATGAAGACATAATCCCCTTCCTCTATGGGAGTAGGGTCACTTACAACAGGTATGTTTTTTTGCCCGAGATCGCCGGAGAAAACAAGCTTTTTTTCTCCGGAAGCATCTTCGTTTATCCACAACTCAACAATCGCAGACCCTAAAATATGCCCTGCATTCTGAAATCGCACCTTTATCCCGTCCCCGATTTCCTCTATTGTGCCATACTCTATTCCCTGAAAATAATCAAGACTGATGGCAGCTTCATCGGCAGTATATAAGGGTGTTAATAAAGGCTTTCCAGCCCTGACCCGTTTCTTATTGTCCCATTCTGCATCACGTTCTTGTATATAAGCGGAGTCCATAAGCATGATACGGCACAATTCTACCGTTGCGTTTGTGGCAAGTATTTTCCCTTTAAAACCGTCTCTCACCAGTTTTGGAATAAGTCCCGAATGATCAAGGTGGGCGTGAGTCAGCAAAAGATAGTGTATCCCGGATGGGTCGAAGGGAAAAGGGTCGGCGTTCCGTTCTTCATTTTCTTTTGTCCCCTGAAAGAAACCGCAGTCAATGAGCAGATTTATCTCTTTCGTTTGGAGGTAAAAACAAGAGCCGGTAACCATTCTTGCCGCGCCAATAAAGGTTATCCTCATTCTTTTATTCTCTTTCATAGAAATGCTGAATGTTGAATTTTAAATTTTG
>MHYI01000166.1:0-510 GCA_001828295.1 Planctomycetes bacterium RBG_16_41_13
AGAGAACCCCTCTGAGGTAATAACGATGTATTTTGACAGGAGGTTAAAATGAGGATAAAGGTCGATCTGGAAAGCGATGCACTTTATTTCAGATTAAGTGAGGATAAAATAGAAGAAAGTGAAGAGGTTGCAAATGGTGTTGTTGTAGATTACAGCGAGACTGGAAAAGTTGTTGGTGTTGAGATACTGAACGTGAAGGAGAAATTTACTTTAGAGGAATTGTCGAAATTGAACGTGGAATTACCAACACTGCTGACGAAATAAAGGAGCAATAATTGTCCAAAAAGAAGAACCAATCCTTTTCTCAGACTAGCCTCGCACAAGTCCTTGAAGGTGAAGTCCTGGCATGAGAAGAGCAGGGATGGAAGGAGAAATTATGAAAGAAAAAACAAAAAAGGGCATTTCATATAAAGATGCCGGTGTTGATATTGATACGAAAGGTTGTTTTACGTCGAATATCTATTCGAAAATGCAAACAACATTTGGCGGCAGGGTAATTGAGAACCCGGG
>MHYI01000166.1:527-822 GCA_001828295.1 Planctomycetes bacterium RBG_16_41_13
TTGAGTTAAATTCCAGGCTGAAAAAATATCGACAGCCTGTTCTTGTTTCCTCCACCGATGGCGTGGGCACAAAATTAAAAATAGCCTTTATGATGAAGAAGCATGATACCATTGGCATTGATTTAGTGGCTATGTGTGTGAATGATGTTGTAGTGTTGGGCGCCGAGCCTTTGTTTTTTCTGGATTACCTTGCGAGCAGCAAAATCGTACCTAAAGTTCTTCATGAAGTTATAGATGGTATCGTTGAAGGGTGCCGCCACGCCGGATGTTCGCTTATCGGGGGGGAGACACCCGA
>MHYI01000166.1:938-1174 GCA_001828295.1 Planctomycetes bacterium RBG_16_41_13
GGTTAGGTTCCAACGGCATCCACAGCAACGGATATTCACTTGTTAGAAAGATTTTTTTTGATGAAGCGGGAATGAAGCCTTCCCGGAGTTTACGGAAATATGGGTTGAAAACAACCCTGGGAGAGGAGATTCTTAAGCCTACCAGGATTTACGTAAAATCAATTCTTAAAATATTAAATAAATATAAAAATAAAACTGTTATTAAGGGGATGGCGCACATTACAGGTGGCGGTTTG
>MHYI01000166.1:1205-11290 GCA_001828295.1 Planctomycetes bacterium RBG_16_41_13
GGTGTTCGGTGAGAATAAACAAAACCAGGTGGGATATCCCGGCAATATTTAAAATAATGCAGGATATTGGCAACATTAACGAGCGGGAAATGTTTCGTGTTTTTAATATGGGGATAGGTATGGCGCTGATTGTTTCTGCGTTGGATGTGAAAAAAATAATGAATGATCTAAACGCTGCCGGTGAATCAGTATCGGTTATTGGCGAAGTAACTGAAGGGGAAAGAAGCGTACATATTGTTTAACGGGAATCAGTTAAAAGAAACAACCCCGGAACCTGGAAAAGCCAGAACCAAACAAGCAAGAAAACAGTCCCCAGCCCTCAATCTGCAATCTGCCGACTGCCGACTGTAGATTGCAGACTGCCGAAGGGGTCATTAAATATTTTGCAAAAAATGCAAAGAAGTTACTGAAAGGTACTTATTGTTTGCAGCTTTGCTGCGTTATGTAAGAACGAAATACCAGCAAAAGAAAAATCCCCCTGAACTCTGCGTTCAGGGGGATTTTCATTACAAATAGCAATAATCGAATGTCTTTGTTTGAGACCTAGAATAAGTATTCTATGCCTGCCCCTACAATTACCTCTTCGTCAGCGCTGTCATCCCCGGCAAAATTAATATACCTGAATTCAGGCCTGAATAAGAGATTTTCCTTCACCTTTATATTTGCTGTGACGGTTGTATTCCATACTGAAGTATCAAACCATCTCACACCATCGGTATCGTCGAAGTATTCGTGTCTTACTACGCCCTGAAACCAATCAGTAAAATCATACAAAGCATATCCGGCAACGCCCCACCAATGGCCGGTAGTACCGGTTGCCAAGTCATTAGAAATATCCATTGCGGCATCTTCTGCAACACCCCAATCTGCATTAAACATTAACTTCAACTTGTCTGTTAACTGGTACGACGCTACCAGGTCAAACATTTGAGTTAAACCACCGGTAGAACTGCTTCGTTGAGCATCGCTCGCAATAGCACCCTTTTCCTGATCCCACCCTTCAGCGCCGTGAATACCTGCTAAAGAAACAAAGGTCTTTTCTGATGGTGAAGTATAAGAAATGTACCATCCAAGAGACTTTGCGGAGTTGTTATCGATGAAAGAGTCCCATCCGTTCACCAAATAAAGTGCGGCATACACATTGTCAGTTAAATCATAACCTGCTTTAATTCCGGTATGGGTAAAAGGAATAGCATTGTTATAAAGCGTGCCGTGCTGATAATTAGGGTTCCCTATGTTTTCCACCAGCTCTAATCCTATCCATGTGTACATCTTACCTGCGGTGATGGTTAATCCTTTTCCTATTGGCGCAATCCATGAAATATTTGCCGTGGCTACGGTAAAAATATCATCTCTGTCCGGGTCATTTGTCGCCCGGTCAACCGCCTCGCCTAGAAACGTTATTCTTTTCGCCTTTTCACCAAAATATGTATGTAACTGCCAGCCTATTGGATGTTCAGTTGTGGCTTCTTTATCAAGAAAAAGCGTAAAGCTCTCAAAGGTAAGCGAATTATTTTCGTTTTCACCAATATAGTTCAAGCCACTCCCAAGTTCATCCTGTTGGGGAGAATTGCTATGTTTACTGAAACTGTAAAAATAATTCACATCCAAAAATCCGCTCAAAGAAACGTTTTTAAGGCCACCTAATAAGGGTGAATCCCACACAGTTTCGTTTACCTCTGCTAATATTTCCTCTTTTAACTCTGCCTTTAATGCTTCTCTGTCAAAATCCTGTGCAAAAGTGGTTTGACTCGCTAAAAAAACTCCTGCAGCAAGCAGGGGAAGCATAAAAGAAAACTTTTTATGTATCATAATTGCTTTTCTCCTATTCTGGTAAGGTTGTTAAAAACCAATTCAAATGAAACGTAAGATTGTTGTAAAATATCCCTCCTTTCCCCTTCCTCTTTTTTACTATTAAAAAACTTTTACATAAAACACATAAGACTATCTACGAAATAGATGAAAAGACCCAAACAATACTTCTTAGTCACGTGAAAATAATAAGCAAGCAAAGAGAGTGCCTTTGCAATAATATATCACCATATATGAATAATTTATTATTATTAAACTTATTTTTGCAAAAAAAATAAATACAACTACTTACAAAATAACCCTATATGACATAGGTATACAAAAGAGGTTAAAATGAAAAAAGTTTGCATACATTTATATGAAAAGTAAGTATATAATTGATCTTTTTTAATAATATGGGATATATTTGCCATTAAGAGTGGTCGATATGCTCCGGCAATACTTTCAATACTTTATATGTAGGGGAGTATTTTACACTTATTGACTTTTTTGTCAACAAAATTCGCAGGAAGGTATTGATTCGGGAATCATTTTTCTTGACCTTAACAGTTTTACTAGTATAATCGGGCGATTTATATGCCGCAGAGAGCATAATAGTATGATTTACGATGTACGATGTACAAGGTACGATTTAAATCTAAAATCGTAAATCTAAAATCGTAAATCTAAAAGCGTAAATCTAAAATCGTAAATCGTACTTCGTACTTGGATAGTAAGAATACTTTTTTAATTTATTCCAAATGGTAAATTTACATTAAAAGGAGGCGTTAATATTATGTCATTAGATCCGACCAAATTTGCGGATTGGCAGATAGCGGAAGAAGCAGAAAAGGGGATGAAGACTGTATATGAGTTAGCGGATAAATTAGGTCTTGCGAAAGAAGAGCTGCTTCCTCATGGTCACTATGTAGCCAAGGTTGATTACAAGAAGATATTGAAGCGATATGAAGGCAAACCTGACGGCAAATTTGTCGATGTAACCGCCATAACTCCTACGCCACTTGGTGAAGGTAAATCAACAACCACGATAGGATTGGTGCAGGGGCTAGGGAAAAGAGGTAAGAACGTTATAGGTACAATACGGCAGCCGTCCGGTGGTCCTACGATGAACATAAAAGGGTCGGCGGCCGGAGGGGGTCTTTCGCAGTGCATCCCCCTCACGCCGTTTTCTTTGGGGCTTACCGGTGATATTAACGCGATAATGAACGCGCATAATTTGGCGATGGTGGCGCTTACCTCAAGAATGCAGCACGAATTTAATTATGACGATGCGACACTTGCCAAAAAGAACCTGAAGCGGTTGAATATTGATCCCCACAGGGTAGAGATGAAATGGATCATGGATTTTTGCGCCCAGTCGCTTCGTCATATTGTGATGGGATTGGGGGGCAAAATGGACGGGTTCATGATGGAGTCCGGATTTTCCATAGCAGTTTCTTCAGAAATCATGGCGATTCTCTCTGTTGCCAAAGACCTGAAAGACATGCGTGAACGCATGGGAAAGATCGTAGTGGCGTATGACAAAACAGGAAAGCCTGTAACAACGGCTGATCTGGAAGTAGACGGCGCAATGACGGCATGGATGGTGGAGGCGCTCAATCCGAACCTGATGCAAACCATGGAAGGTCAGCCGGTCTTTGTGCATGCCGGTCCTTTTGCCAATATTGCCATCGGGCAGTCTTCAATTGTGGCGGACAGGATTGCATTGAAACTAGGGGATTACGTGGTTACCGAATCAGGATTTGGTGCGGACATCGGATTTGAGAAATTCTGGAATCTTAAGTGCCGTTTTTCTGGCAGCAAACCGAATGCTGCTGTATTGGTTGCTACTGTGAGGGCGCTCAAGTGTCATGGGGGTGCGCCTGTGCCGGTGCCGGGACATCCGCTGGATCCGTGCTATAAGGAGGAGAATGTCGGGTGGGTGGAAAAAGGGACGGAAAACCTGACCCATCTTATTAATGTTGTGAAAAAGGCGGGGATTAATCCGGTAGTGTGTATTAATGCATTTTATACGGACACTGAGCCGGAGATTAATGCTGTAAGGAGGCTTGCGGAGCGGGCAGGGGCGCGCGTTGCGTTGTCAAAGCATTGGCTAAAGGGGGGAGATGGTGCGGTGGAACTTGCCGATGCGGTAATTGACGCCTGCAATGAGCCGAATGATTTTAAATTTCTGTACGAACTCAGCACTCCGCTAAGAACGCGTATTGAGTTAATTGCGGAACAGGTGTATGGTGCGGACGGCGTGGATTACAGCCCGGACGCTTTAGCAAAAGTAAAGGCCATGGAAGCGGACCCTGAAACTTCAAAGCTTGGGACATGCATGGTGAAGACGCATCTTTCCCTCACGGATAATCCTAATATAAAGGGAGCGCCAAAGAACTGGAGGCTGAGTATCCGGGATATCCTGACATTTAAGGGCGCCGGGTTTGTGGTGCCTATTGCGGGGAATATTAAACTGATGCCGGGAACGTGTTCCGATCCGGCGTATCGCCGCGTGGATGTTGATGTGGAAACCGGAAAGGTAAAAGGGCTTTTCTGAAGTATATTTTATTATTTTTTTCAACATGATTTAAAAGTTTGCACATTTCAGGGCAAAAGAAGAAGGCTGGCGGATGATAATGAAGTCCACAGCCTTTTTTTTTGAGTGCCTTGTTAACAATGCCTTGACATAAACATTCATCTTCGCTTAAAATGAAACGTCCATGACCTGACGGTCACAAAGTGGTATGAAAATAAGTAATCCACAGATTACTCAGATTATTAAGGCACAGAGGGTCAGAGGCAGAAGGCACAAAGTTATAATAACTTATACCGATGTTGAATTTCTAACATACCCTTTTGCCTCTATGTCTTTGTGCCTTAATAGTTATAACTGACAATCTGCGTAATATGCTGATAAAAGTATTTTCGAAGGGAATATTTTATTTTTGAAACTCTGAGCCCTCTGTCCCCTTTGTGGCAGAAAAGGATTTTCAGGTGAAAAATTATCATTGCTTAATTATAAAAATTCTTTTTTAGCATTATTTTGAAACTATGATAACGAAATTATTCGGGACGTCGAACGATCGGGTATTAAAAAAGATATACCCAATTGTAAAGCAAATAAATTCCCTTGAACCAAAAATGAAGTCTTTGACTGATGCCGAATTACGTCAAAAAACGGATGAATATAAGGAAAGATTGTCAAAAGGCGAAACGATGGATGGTATTTTGCCGGAAGCGTTTGCAACCGTAAGGGAGGCAAGCAGGAGAATTCTTCTGGTGCCGAATGCGGATAGTCCGGACAAGACCATGAGGCATTTTGATGTTCAGCTTATAGGTGGCATTGTATTGCATCAGGGTAAAATTGCTGAAATGACCACTGGAGAAGGCAAAACGCTTGTCGCTACTCTGCCTGCATATCTTAATGCTTTATCGGGAAAAGGTGTGCATGTTGTGACGGTCAATGATTATTTGGCAAAACGTGACAGAGACTGGATGACTCCATTATATGAATTTCTGGGATTAAAGGCAGGGGCTATTCAGTCACATCAGGCCTATGATGAAAAAAAAGAGGCATATTTGTGCGATATAACCTATGGAACAAATAATGAATTTGGTTTTGATTATCTTCGCGATAATATGAAAGTGAGGTTGGAGGAGCAGGTACAAATTAACCGTGGTTTAAATTTTGCTATTGTTGATGAGGTGGACAGTATTCTTATTGATGAAGCACGCACACCGCTAATCATTTCCGGGCCTGCGGAAGAATCTACGGAGAAATATTACATAGCAGATAAAATAGCGAGGAGATTAAAACGGGGAGAGCATTTCGAAATAAAAGAAAAAGAGCGTATGGCGCATCTTACCGAGGAAGGCATTGAAGATGTTGAAAAGTTTTTAAATGTGGAAAGTCTTTATACCGGCACAAATATGGAATGGCCGCATTATATTGAACAAGCGTTGCGTGCCCATTACCTGTTTAGAAATGAAACAGATTATATCGTAAAAAACGGTGAAGTTATTATTGTAGACGAGTTTACAGGAAGATTGATGGAAGGACGTCAATGGAGTGATGGACTTCATCAGGCTGTGCAGGCAAAGGAGCATCAGCGTATTAAGGAAGAAAATCAGACACTTGCCACCATAACCCTTCAGAATTTCTTTAGATTATACGATAAACTTTCCGGAATGACAGGTACTGCTTTAACAGAGGCTGCTGAATTTGATAAGATTTACAAACTGGAAGTGGTCACAATCCCTACAAATAAGCCTTTACAACGTAAGGTTTTCCCGGACAGGGTGTATAGAACGGAAAAAGAAAAATACGATGCTATTGTCCATGAAATTGTCGAAGTGCATAAACAGGGAAGATCGGTATTGGTCGGGACAGTGTCAATTGAAAAATCAGAATTTATAAGCGAGAAGCTCAGAAGAGAAGGAATCGAACACGAAGTGCTGAACGCAAAACATCATGAGCGGGAAGCTCAGATAATTGCAAAGGCAGGGCAGCGGGGCAATGTTACAATTGCTACGAATATGGCAGGCAGGGGTACTGATATTGTTTTAGGAGAAAGCGTCGCTTCCCTGGGTGGACTTCATATCATAGGCACCGAAAGGCATGAAGCGAGGCGTATAGATAATCAGCTTCGTGGACGTGCAGGCAGGCAGGGCGATCCGGGATCGTCACGCTTTTACGTCTCATTGCAGGATGATTTAATGCGCATTTTTGCTTCCGAACGTGTGAGTTCTCTGCTAAAAACATTTGGCATGGAAGAAGGCATGGCTATCGAACACTCGATGGTCTCCAAATCCATTGAAAGGGCGCAGAAAAAAGTAGAAGCGCATAATTTTGAAATACGCAAGCACTTGCTTGACTATGATGAAGTCATGGACCATCAGCGAAAAACAATATACAACCTTAGACAAAATGTGCTTGAGGGAAAATACTTATACGATTATATCAAACAAATGACAGAAGACAGTATCGGTGAGATGGTGGCCCATGCATTTGAAACAAAAAGCATCGGGAGTGAAAAAGATGATTATGATGATGCCCCCGAAGACTATTTTGATTTGGCCGCATGGTTTGAGCAAAAATTTGGCATACCAGTTGATTTAAATGAAGTTGAGGATAAAACCCACCGGAATATTGAGGAGTTTCTGAAACAAAAGGCATTTGATGCTTACAAGGAAAAGGAAAATACTATTGGCAAATTTGGAATGGAAAAAATAGCGCAAATCCTTTTGTTGGAGAAGATTGATATAAAGTGGAAAGACCATTTATATGCAATGGATCACTTGCGGTCCGGCATCGGATTAAGGGGATATGCCCAGGTCGATCCAAGGATAGAATATAAGCGGGAAGCGCTTGGTATGTTTGAAAATATGAATATGTCCATAAAAGATGAAGTGACAAGTCTTATTTTTAAACTACAGAAGATAGAGGAATCGGAGATAAAGGAAGTATTGCGTCCGGAAACATACATCCATAAGGAAGTTTCCGGAAGGGAAAGAATACAGGGACCCCCAGACCCGATAACCGCTCCTGTTCGGGAAAGTAGTGTAAGAGAGGAAGAACGGGAAGGAAGAAAAGTGGAACCGATAAAAGTTGGTATCAAAGTCGGGAGAAACCAGCCTTGCATATGTGGCAGTGGCAAAAAATTCAAACAGTGTTGCGGCAGGTCAAGATAATCCGGATACGTTATTATTGTATTAATGTGCCGGTTGAAGCAGCGCTGTGTATTTATTATAAAATCCTTTCCTATTTGCATGCCTACAATTTTTGATGCTTTTTATATAACAGCACTTGCCTTTGGCCTTCCCTATTTTCTCCTGAAAATTGTAATAAATAAGCGGTTTCGTGCTGGTTTATTACATCGTTTTGGTTTTATTCCGGCAAAAACCGGCAAAAAACCTTGTATATGGATTCATTGTGCTTCGGTTGGAGAGGTCTTAACCGCAAAGCCTCTTATAAAGTCTATAGAGAAAGAGTTTGACGGGTTTGAGATAGCGCTGTCCGTTAATACAAATACGGGGTTTTCTGTTGCAAAAAAATATTTTGAAGGAAAGAGGATTTTTTATTTTCCGCTTGATGTGAGCTGGGTGGTCGATAAAGCATTCAATAGAATAAAGCCGCAATTCATACTATTAATTGAACTGGAAATATGGCCGAATTTTATAACCGCCGCCGCAAAAAAACAAATTCCCGTTGTTTTGGTAAATGCAAGAATATCAGATAAATCAGCGAAGTGGTATCGGTTGTTTTGCCGGATTTCAGGTACGTTTTTAAAAAGTCTGCTTAGAAAAGAAAATCTTTTTTGTGCGAGAACGCAGGCTGACGCTTTCCGCCTTAAAGAGCTGGGTATATCGGAGACTCAAATAACGGTCACCGGGAACATGAAATACGATAATATTGTTACCGGTATTCCCGCAAACACAAGAGAACGTTTGCTGAAATTGTTTGAAATTGAAGCGGATGAAAAGGTGATCGTCTGTGGCAGCACTTTTGAAGGTGAAGAAATTATTCTTTTGAGGGTATTTAAAAATCTTTGTGTAAAATTTGGCAAGTTAAGGTTGATTATTGCGCCGCGTCATATTGAAAGAGTTTCCGACATTATAAAACAGATAGCTTCTCTGGGGCTTGGCTATGCAAAAAAGTCATCGCTTGATAAGGGAAAGAAGGGTGCAGGATATAAGGGGAATCCAATTATTGTTGTTGATACGGTAGGGGAGTTGTCTACTATTTATAGCATTGCTGATTGTGTGTTTGTGGGAAGAAGTTTGATTCCCCATGGCGGACAAAATATGGTAGAGCCTGCTGGTTTGGCAAAGCCTGTTATTGTAGGTCCGCATACGTTTAATTTTAAAGAGGAAGTTGATCTGTTAAAAGAGGCAGATGCGATTTTGATAGTGAAAGATGAACATTCTCTGTCAAAAGCGATAACATATTTATTGGAGCATCCGGAAGAATCCGGAGAAATTGGCAGGAGAGCTCAATTAGCGGTAACAAAACAAATGGGCGTTGTAAATCGTAACATGCATATATTGAGAGAACATTTTTTGGAAGAGAGGACTGTATTGCTATGAGGATCGGAAGGTATTTATTTACTTCGGAATCTGTTTCAATGGGACACCCTGACAAAATGGCTGATCAGATATCCGATAGCGTATTAGATGCTATGCTGGAACAAGACCCTATGAGCAGGGTCGCTTGTGAAACTTTGGTGACAACAGGGGTTGCTTTTGTTGCGGGTGAATTCACCACGAAGGCGAATGTAAATATACCCGATATCGTAAGGAATACGATAAAAGAAATAGGCTATTGCGATGCCTCTATGGGATTTGACTATAATACCTGCGCGGTTCTTACGAGCATTGGCAAACAATCGCCGGATATTTCACAGGGGGTAAGCGGTGAAGGACTACATAAAGAAGAAGGCGCCGGAGATCAGGGAATGATGTTCGGCTACGCTTGCAATGATACGCCGGAATTAATGCCCCTTCCAATTATGCTGGCGCACAGGGCAATCATAAAACATGCCGAATTGAGGCAAAACGGGACATTAAAGTATTTGCGTCCGGACGCTAAGTCCCAGATTACGGTTGAATATGAAGGCCATAAACCTATCAGAGTACATACCGTTGTTATTTCTACGCAGCATGCACCCGATGTTAAACATGATACTATTAAAACGGACATGATCGAGAAGGTTGCCAAGCAGGTGATACCGGCAAACTTGCTGGACAGCAAAACGATTTATCATATTAATCCGACAGGGCGTTTTGTAATCGGCGGCCCTCAGGGGGATTGCGGTTTGACCGGCAGGAAGATTATCGTTGATACGTATGGCGGATGGGGTCGTCATGGCGGGGGTGCTTTCTCCGGAAAAGATCCAACAAAGGTTGACAGAAGCGCCTGTTATGCAGCCAGACATATCGCAAAAAATTTAGTAGCAGCAGGATTGGCAGACAGGTGTGAGGCGCAGGTGGCGTATGCTATTGGAGTGGCAAAACCATTGTCTGTTCACATTACTACAGAAGGTACCGGTAAACTCCCGGATGAAAGGCTTACCCAGATTTGTGAAAAAGTTTTTGATATGACGCCCAGCGGTATTATCAGGAGATTGAATCTGAGGAGACCAATTTATAAGATTACCGCCCGACATGGCCATTTTGGACGTACCGAGGATTCATTTACCTGGGAAAAGACAGATATGGTGGATACGTTACGTAAGGAAGCGGGTGTTTGAAGTGAGGTAATCGTTTATTACTGAGGGGGCAAAGAACGTCGG
>MHYI01000166.1:11415-11581 GCA_001828295.1 Planctomycetes bacterium RBG_16_41_13
TCGCGTATTGATAGAAAAGGGTGAAGACTTTGGTTATGTAGCCCACTGTCCTGCTATACCTGGATGCCATTCTCAAGGGGACACTATTGAGGATGCTATAGAAAATATAAAAGACGCCATTAAGGCCTGTTTGGAAGCTTTGGATAAGGATTTGGTAACGCAAACC
>MHYI01000166.1:11655-11734 GCA_001828295.1 Planctomycetes bacterium RBG_16_41_13
TGCCGACTGCCGACTGTACAATATTCTCCATTAATAAGGGGGGCAAGAGGGGGTTTTTACATTAACTTATTGAGAAGTT
>MHYI01000166.1:11827-11969 GCA_001828295.1 Planctomycetes bacterium RBG_16_41_13
CAAGTTTGTAACCTGCGCCCAGTCATTAAAACAGATTTTTGTGTGTTCAGAGTTGTAATCTGAACACATCGTGTAAATCCAATGATAACAAAAGATGTTATACTTAACCGGGATTATGGAGAATTAATGCACCTTATAGGGG
>MHYI01000166.1:11994-12341 GCA_001828295.1 Planctomycetes bacterium RBG_16_41_13
GATCCTTACAGACAATTTTCATAAAGATAGCGATATCGATATCGGTGTTTATTTTGAAAACCGGCGTTATGATAAAACCACGGTTTACGATACCGTCATTGATTTCTTTCAAACTGAAAAAGTAGATGTTGCTTTTTTAAATGAGGCGTCCCCATTGCTCTTATATCAGGTTATAAAAAAGGGCAAACCTATGGCTTGTAAGAACTATACAATACTGGTGGAATTCAGACTTCGTAGTATCAAAAAGTATTGAGAGACTAAAAGATTCAGAAAGATGAAAGAATATCTATTAAAGAATTATGTAGAAAGGATCAGATGAATTGGCTTCCCGACGATAAAGAGATTTT
>MHYI01000167.1:0-1998 GCA_001828295.1 Planctomycetes bacterium RBG_16_41_13
TGTGCCTCAACGCCTCCTTGTACATGAGGAAATCCACGTGTACCAAGGACGGCTATCTTAAGTTTAGGATAGGTTATGGCTGATGGTTGATGGTTGATAGCTGATAGCTCATGGACGATGGTTGATAGATCATGGCTTATGGGTGTTTTTTGTTTTACAATGTTTTTTTTTAAATCGGACATATTTTTTTAGTATGTAATATCTAAGGTTATCCACAAATTATGAGCCATAAGCCATATTAAAAACACAAGTCAGGCTCTTTCCCCAGAGCAACACGCAGCTTGTTTTTTACAATCCACTTAACCGGGGCACGCATATGCTTTTTTATTACAGGTACTGCGTTTCCTACCATCCAGCATTGTTTGTTGCAGATGCCAACTGCGTTGCGGATATTCTCTGCCTGTACACTGTTCCAGATTTCGGTAAATGATTGTTCTCTGATATTTCCCATAGACATTTTGACATTCATTCCGTTGCAGGGGAGTACGTCTCCCGAGGGATCGATAAAACAGGCCTCTGTTCCCATTTCACACTTGAGAAATCTTTCCTTACCATATATATAATTCATTAGTCCATAGTTGAAATAAGCCCTGAACCACTTTTTTATTGATTTGGATTTTAACAATTCATGGATAAGTTTTGAAAATTCTTTGCATACTAAATCCTTATTTTCAATACGGTTGTCCAGTTTATGAAAATAATGTGAATTATGAAGGGTTGCCGTTGCGAACTCATAACCCAATGCGTTTGATAATTCATAAAGAGGCAAAAGGTCTTTGTAATTTTTGTCTTGTATGGTCATTCCGAACCCAATATCTTTCATGCCCATTTTTCTTAAGGCAAGTAATGTCCTGATGCCTCGGTCAAAACCGCTTGGTATTCCTCTGATAGAATCATTTGCTTTTTGCAATCCTTCTATACTTATTCTTATGCCAATATCAGGGTATTTTTTACAGAGATTTACAATTTTTTCTGTGAAGAAGCCGTTTGTGCTTATAACTACTCTTTGTGTTTTTGGATGAACTACTTCAATGATTTTTTCTATGTCCTTTCTGACAAAAGGCTCTCCGCCTGTTATGTTAATGAACCTCAAACCTGATGGCAGTTTTTCTAAATCTTCGGGTGTAATCTCCTCCCCGGATTTTGTAGGATAATGCCACACATCACACATATTACATTTCGCGTTACATCTATACGTCAGAATAATGCAAATTTCTTTTGGCAAAGGTATGTTTTGTATCATGATAAGTTTTCCTATATAATCGTAAGAATTAACAGTACATAACGCTTTTCAACATATATTAATTTACCGTAATAATCAGTTTTTTCATTTAACAAGTGATCGATAAATTTGCAGTAAGGATTGATAATGTTTTTCAGGATTAAATTCTTCTTCTACAAACTTTCTTGCATTCCTACCCATATTGCTGCATAAAGCGTTATCCGATAAAAGAAGTTCTATCTTTTCTCTTAAATCAATTAAATTTCCTGGTTCAAATAAAAGTCCGGTTTCTCCTTCTTTAATTAATTCAGGTATGCCACCGATATTTGCACCGATAACCGGTTTTCCGAGGGCAAAAGACTCTATTATCGAAAGAGGATTGTTTTCATACCATTCAGAGGGCAAGACAGTAAACAAGCAGTTACGAATTTCATTCTGTAAGGCATCCCCTTTTTTGTAACCGAGGAATTCAACATTGGGTATGTCTTCACGTAAAACATTTTCTTCCAGCTCTTTTCTTTGAGGGCCATCACCAATTATCTTCAATCGCAAATTACAATCTTTTACAGCATCAATAAGTACCTTAATTCCTTTTTCCTTTATAAGTCTTCCGAAATAAACTATGGTTTTATTGTCACTGGTATAAAAAGGTTCAAATTTACCCGCATCTACAAAATTTGGTAAATGAACAAATCTGTCAGGGAATCCCATTTGTTTTGTCTTTTCTATAAGAAATCTACTAGGTGAAATAAAGAGGTCTACCTTTTCATAAATAT
>MHYI01000167.1:2045-6026 GCA_001828295.1 Planctomycetes bacterium RBG_16_41_13
CTTTGATGCACTTGTTTTTATAAGCTTTATAAAATTTCCCACCGGAACATTCCTCACAAACGCTGCCATTTACTAAAAGAGTATAAGCTGCACAGGTGAGTTTGTAATCGTGCATGGTCATGACTACCGGAATCTTGTGCCTTTTTAAGACGTCGATAATGGAAGGTGATATCTGATGACAAATATTATGGAGGTGTGCAATATCAGGGCGCTGTTTATTGATAAGTTCTGATATTTTGTTTTTTGCCTCAAATGAATACAGTATCTTTCCGGCTGTTTTTATGTTATTTCCTAATCCTCCGCCTTCCATATTTACGTGTGTAACAAAATATCGTGAATAAGGTGAATCAATATTTTGAGGACTATGCATCGAAAAGAAGGATACCTCATGTCCGTTTTTTTCCAAAATATTTGCGGTAGAAAAGAAGGCGATTGCATCGCCGCCTTTCGGATAGAAAAATTTATTGGCTAGTAGTATTTTCAAAGTATGTTCTTTCTGAGTATCGATATATTAGTAAAATAATTATGCAATCAAATAAGGCTAATCGATTACTACAACAAGGTGATTATCGCACTATGGTATCAATGGTAAAACGAAATATAATAATTGCCATGGGCATTGCACATATAAAGATCTCCGGATGTTGGTTCAATAGCTAAACTAAATACACCTGAATAACCGGGCAGATTGTATTTTATATCTTTCCAGGTTGTCCCATAATCATCGGAGCAAAATATATAATCTTTTGGATGACCAAGATTCCCATCCCTCTTGCCGATATAAATTCTGTTTGGATTAAAATGATCTACCGCAACGGCGCTCACCTTGTAAGAGACAATATTTCCGTAAACTTCCGGAGATATCCCCCCCGATTTTGTTGTTTCTTTCCAGTCTTTTCCATTAAATATGTAGAAACCATCATTTGCAGCAACATAAAGTTTGTCAGGGTTGTCAGGATCAATATCAACATCCAATGCATTCTTAAACGGATTTTGTTTTTTTGGAATAGGGCGTTCCCATGTTAAACCTCTATTATTTGAACGCCACAAGATTGAATTTTCATGTGAAGACTCTTCAATAGCATATACGATATCTCCGTTTTTTGGATAAACAACCCGAATGCTTTTGTCAGCAATAAATGTCCAAGATTTGCCATTATTATTACTTACCCAACTCCCTGATTTTGTGCCTGCATAAACGTAATTCGAATCTTGTGGATGAAATTTCATAAAGACTAATTGATCTGTTGTATTATTTACCGTTTCCCAATTGTTACCACTGTCCTCCGATCTTAAAATTGTTTGCGAAGTCCATCGGCCACTTGCTACGAGCATGGTTTTTTGATTATTATCCACTGCTCCCACTGAAGCAGTCCTTCCTTTTATTTTTAACCGTTTCCACGAAGCGCCGCCATCTTCTGTAATTACTGGTCCAAAGTCTATGAGAAAAAATATTTTTTTATCAGGATTTATGGGATCAAAATGTGTAGAAGTTTTGAAGGCGCAACGCGCACCCATAAAACCATTGCTTGAATACTCCCATGTCTTTCCTCCGTTAGTTGTTTTTCTGATACTACTTAACATTGATCCTAAGGCAAGGTTTGGTTCCTTTGGATGAGGAGCAATAGGAATGCCAGGCCCAGGACCAACCCATTGAAGATCCAGTTTTCCCGTATTTAAATTTTTCGGTGCAATCCAGGTATTTCCACCATCATGACTATAAAACGGATTTAATATATTGTCAGCACACCGGCCTAATTTCACATACAAGTAATTGGAATCTTTGGGGCTAATACTAATAGTTCTGTAGTCTCCTGCTTTTGGCAACCCGTTGTTAATGGAAACAAATGTTTCTCCACCATCCAAAGATTTGTATATGCCATGGCTTCTTGCTGTTGCATATATAATGATATTTGACGAATTGCTTTGTGCATCAACAGCAATTGTTTGGGGAAAATCAGGTAAATTTCCTATAGGGGAAATAGAATATGTATCTTGGTCATTCTCTACAACTTTGTACAAACCATTGCTGGTAACTTTTGTATTATTTGTTGCAACATAGAGGACATTTGCATTCGTATTAATTGGTACAAGTTCGATATCGAGAATTCTCAACCCTTTCAGTCCTATTGTTTTCCAGGTATCCCCGCCGTCAGTGGATTGAAGTAATCCTTCGTTATGTGTACCCGCGTAAATTGTTTTGTGCCGCATGCCGTCGAAACTTCCGGGGTCAAACGCATAATGTTGGCCTTCCCCGGCATCATTGGGATCGTTGCCTGTGTTTTTAGAATAGTAGGTTTGTTTTACCCGTTTCCAGGATTTGCCTCCGTCTAAGGTACGGTATATGCCGTCTACCGGAGAACCTCCGGTTGGTAATGCACCGCTTACGAAAACAATATTTTCATTTTTTGGATCAACACCTAAAGAAAAACCTCCCAAAGCCCTAAATCCTTCACGTGTTGAATGCCATGAAAATCCACCATCATCAGACTTCCATACCTGGGAAGTATCAACTATTGCGTACACAATTTTAGGATTGGAAGGCGCATATTGTATCATCTGAACCATTTGCATTCCTTCTCCGCCAGGCAATCCGGTTTGTTTTTGAGCAACAGACCTTAAAGGCACAGGTTTCCAGGACGGAGAAATATCAGTACTTAAACGTTTTCCAGTTTTGTTCGGAATAGACTGTGCAAAAATTATTGAGCACTGCCAAGGCAGAACAGAAATTAAACAAAAGATACATTGAAGAACTGTTATTTTGGTAAGATTAAACATTTTAATTTATGTATAAAAAGTTATTTTGCATACTTTTAAGGTTTATCAATATTCAATCGCCGTCTTATCGCCTCTGTAATATTTTTGATACGTTTTAGATTTAACATAAAAGCCAATAATAATTTTATTGGCAAGGTTAGTTTGTAATAAAGTAAAACAAAAAAGTTTGGCTTTATGGTAATTGTTTCGTAACCATATTGGGTTATAAATGCGTTGGTAATTTTTTGGCAGAGATAAATTTCCGTTGAATTTAATCCACCAGTTCGCCAATTACCGGAAACAGCCTTATTTATCCCTTTTTTATTCGTCTGATTTTTAAAATTTGAAGAACCTACTTGTGGAACATCTAGCATTTCATGCGCATACGGAATACCAACAAAATTACAAATGTTAAGTATCCTTTTCTCCGGATATTCAGCCAAATCTTCAAAACGCAAGCAAAGCACTCTTTCGGATTTTGAATATTTGTTTGCGGCGGTTAAGGATGCATTCCATAATTTACTAATAAATACAGGATGATAGTTTGCCCACATGCGAATGGCTTCGTAAAGAGGAAATTTTTTCGCCCCTAAAAAGAATTTCCTTTTCCACTTGTTTTTTTGAGATAACAGAACATCACGCGGATCGCGAATCATATTAATAATTTTTGCTTCAGGGAAAAGCTCCAAAATCTCATGAATGAAAAAAACATAACGCGGTGTCTGTTCGCAGGGTATGCTTTTACCGTTTTTCTCCGTTACGTAAAAAAGAAATTGTTTGTATATTTCTGCTGATAAACATTCTTTGGATTTCTGGTTTATAAGATCTTCGATATTGTATAAAGGATGATTTTTCGATATGCATCCGTTGTTTTGTCTGTTCATTAATCGGAATAATAGTTTTTCCCCTTTTTTCTTAGAAAACAATCTATTACTATCTCTTGTAGACCACAATTGTTCAAAAAAATGAAGCTCATGAAAGGTAAAAACGTTAGGGTTATTACCCAATATTCTCCCCATCATTGTTGTGCCACTTCTGCTATTTCCAACAATAAAAATCATTGGAAAATTGGTTTGCTGCTTTACGCTAGTTGCGTGTTCTTTTTCGGTGGTTTTCATGAAAAATATCCTTTTTGTTGCTTAAAGACAAAATTGAATTATATATCTTAAAGAAGTCATTATTATTCATACAAATGTCTTAGTAATATGTATACTGTCATTATTT
>MHYI01000168.1:0-123 GCA_001828295.1 Planctomycetes bacterium RBG_16_41_13
TCAATTACTTTTATCGTTCCTAAAATTTCAGGATATATGTTGGAATAAAACTCTTTAATCTTGCCTTCTGTTGCCTGCGGATTACTATATACGAGTCCACAGTTCCGGCATTTCACTTTTACA
>MHYI01000168.1:189-3953 GCA_001828295.1 Planctomycetes bacterium RBG_16_41_13
AAATCACATTTTTTGGATAGATAATCTTGGTTAGGTTCTTTGCTCATCGAGGCATTTTTTCACTGTTTCAAACATATTGCAGGTTAAATCATCCCAGGAATGCTTCCGGGCGATTTCTATTCCAGAGGCTGTCTGTCTTTCCTTAACTTCATGCAGTGCTTTACTCAAAGCAGAGATAAATTCCTCATGATCTTTAGCTAACCAAATTACTTCTTGAAGGGTTTCAATCTCTTTTATCGGTGTTGAAACAACCGGCTTTCCTGCCGATAAATACTCCCAGAGTTTTAAAGGATTTGAATGTTCGTTCCAGCCATGCCTCTTAAAAGGAAGGATGCAAACATCAAAACCTTTCAAATATTGCGGCAGTATTTCCCGCGGCTTATAACCTAAATAATGTACATTCCCCTGCTGTTGCAAGCTGTTTAAATCCTTTTCAACCTCTCTTTCAACAGGCCCCATTAAGACAACCGACCATTTTTTATTATGCAAAGCAATTTTTTCAAGTAGATTAAAATCAATCCGACCGCAAAGATTACCAATAAAACCGATGCGAGGCAGTGGTATCTTTTTTAAATCGTTAGCGACAGGCAAGTTATCCAGGGCAGCTTGGTTAAACAATTTAAAATCAACGCCGTTTGGAGCATAATGCACATTTGAATGTTTTTTTTTACGGGACTCAAAAAGTGCATGTGAGGCAGTAAATACCAAGTCCGCCTTTTCAAGCAATTTATTTTCTTCATCTTCAACTTCAGGCCGAAAGGTTCCATCTATATGAGATAAAGAATATTCATCATAACATTCATATACAGTGAAATCTTCCTTTGCCAAACCAACACAATGCAGTTGTTCCGGCCGATATATCCATGATATAACTTTATTGGTTTTATTGCCTATTTTCTGAATAGTTTTTTGGATTTGCCTGCTAACTATTTTCCATCCAATAGATCCTCTCTCATGCCATTGTTTCCATCTTCCCGGAATCCATACAATTGGTGTACCCACATATAAATTTTTATTCAAACATTCTGCCCTCAAAAAAGAAAATAATCCCCACATGCAAGGTTTTTTCCAGAAGGATGTTGTCTCTCTTAGAGAGCGAGGTGGATTAATACAGAAAACAGTAGCTTGTTCTAAAGCCTGGCGTGCCAGAGCCTCAAGCATTGGATGGCGATGAAAAGTTTCCCATGGGCTAACAAGATATATTATAATAATCATTTGACGTTATAAAACCTCTCTCATAAAGTGTGCCGGGTCGGCAATCTTTTCGCCGGGCACAGCCTTTAATTCATCAAATCCGTAAAATTGGGCATATCCGTTCCAGAGGCCATCGCAGATTAAATCGTACCTGCAATGACAACATCGAGGACCTTTGATTTTACTGGTAATAGCACGATACTTCATAATGCCTTCGTGTTTGGTGGTATGCCAGTTTACATAAGGAAAACGGCGTTTTCTCGGAAGATGCAGGATGCCGTTAATCATTGCCTTCGCAGTAAATTTTACTCCATATGTGGCCCCATATCGTACCAAATAATTCCATTCATCAGAATCATACTGCAATTGTAAAAGATTTGTTACATATCGCTCATAACCAGCCATCATGCAAAAAGGTATCTCTCTTATCGTAATCTTTGGCATTCGTGTGCTGCAATTGTCAATCAATTCCTGTAATTTTGGCGCAACTTCTGAATACTTGACATCTATGTTTGCTGTGACGGCCTCCGCTTCTGCCGTACGGTTAAATATTAAAAAATTGGCAGCCTTAACCTGTAATTGTTCCAGCAAATCAGCTATGCTTAACAGCGTATTATAATTTTGTTGAACCACGACTGTATTCACTCTGATTTTTGCCCCCGAATCCCTAACAATTTTGATAGCTGCTACAATTTTATTAAACCCACCCTGGACTCCAACAAGTTCATCATGCACGCTATTGCTTGCCCCATGTATGGAAAAAAGGAAATCGTCAACACCTGCTTCCACTAATTTTTTAGCAAAACCTTCCCGGTTAAGAGCAAGCCCATTAGTAATCATACTGACCGATTCAAATCCAAGTTGTTTGGCATAATGAACCAAATCTATAATGTCTTTTCTTATGGTAGGCTCGCCGCCGGTAAATTCCGCAATTTTCATCCCTCTTCTCTTTGCAAATCTAAGTAACCTTTTAACCTCTTCAGTAGAAAATCCCGGTTTTTTTTCACTGACAGATTGACTGTAATAACAAAATATACAATTAGCATTACAAGGAGTTCCAACGTTTATGTCAATCCTTTTAGTTATGTCGGCCATAATTTGTTTGATATCCTTTTTTATCCGCTAAAAAAAGCATTTGTTCAGCTCTGACAGCCCAATCGTTCTGACTCGCGGCTTCAATGCGTTTTTGTATCTTGGAGAGTGAATTTGTTTGTAATTCTTCCTCAATTAATTTTATAAACTCATCTTTTGATTTGGCTAAACGCACTATTTCCTTAAAAGGCTCCAATTCATGCAGGTCTGTAGAAACCACCGGTAAGCCAGCGGCTAAGTATTCATGAAGCTTATATGGATACATCGTATTGGTTACAGGGTTTACTAAGAATGGTATTATCCCTATATCAAAACACTTCATATATGCAGGTAGAACTCTAAAATCGCGCTTACCCAAAAAATGAACGTTACACAGTGATTTAAGGTTGTTAATACTTTCCTTCCATCCTTCAAATGAATATTCCCGCAGAGGCCCTATTATAACCAGAGACCATTCAGAGTGAGATTTAGCAACAGCCTCCAGCAATGCAAAATCAATTCGAAAGTCAATGGTGCTGATAAGACCAATGATAGGTGGTAAAATATTTTTTATATCTGAAGGCCTTTCCAGTTTATCTGTAACAGCTTTATTGTAATGGCGGAAATTTCCTGCATTGGGTACTAAAAAAACACGAGGGTGTAATGCCTTCCGCTTTTCAAGCTGTGCCTTAGACGAGGCAAAAACAATATCCACTTTATGTATATTTTTTCCCTCAATTTCATCTATAACATCTGCGATATACCGGTTGCTGAAAAAATTTGCAATTTCATCGTACGTGCGATAGCAGTATATGCTTTCTCCGAATTGACCTGCATTAGACAAGTCCAAGGCTTCACAAAATATAACAATTGTCGGGTCCCAGCCTAAATCCCTAATCCGTTTTTTAACATACCATGATTGTAATTTTTTGCTTAACTTAATTGATAATTCTGCAATCTTCTTGCGCCAAATTTTAGAAATAATTGGTAACGCATACGGCATCATGGGAGGAGAAGGAATTACAACCAAATTGTCAGAGATGAATTTCGCTTCGCCATTACGATAATTCCTGAGATAATCGCTAAATTTTTTTGCTCCTTTTCCTCCATATCTTGGCATAACTTCTATGAAGGCAACACGGTTGTTATTCGAAAGCTCCATGACCAGGTCATGATGCCCGCGCCAGTTAGACCACTCACTATAGGCAAAAAAAAGAATTGTATGTTTCATTTATTAAAATGTGCTATAGCCTCTTCATACACGGCAAGAAGTCCTTTCAGATGGTTTTCTGATGAAAATCTCTCCCGGACAAGTTCTGACCCCTTTCTTCCCATTTCATTTGTTAATTCGGGGGTTCGTAATAATTGCTCTATTTTAAATGCAAGTTCCTCAATATTTCCTATTGAAACCAAAAAACCATTCTTACCATCAATCAGCCATTCAGAAATTCCCCCAACATCAAAGGCAACGACAGGAGTCCCGCATCCAAGAGCTTCA
Source organism: Planctomycetes bacterium RBG_16_41_13 (assembly GCA_001828295.1). Next base: position 3,953 of record MHYI01000168.1, read on the forward strand.
A
>MHYI01000168.1:3969-4319 GCA_001828295.1 Planctomycetes bacterium RBG_16_41_13
CAACAGAGGCTTCTTTGTACATAGCAGTAAGTTTTTTTTCTGAAACCCATCCCAAAAATTCAACATTTCCGTTTGAAACAGTCTTTGCAATTTCCCTGAGTTTATCCATCATCCATCCATCTCCAGCAATCCAAATCTTGTGGGGAATTTTAATCTTGCTCGAAGCATCTAAGAGGCATTGCACTCCCTTTTCCGGCTTAAGTGCTCCTGCAAAAAGCACAATTGGTTTAGTATTTTGGCAAGCAGGTTTTGTATTAGTGAATTCAGCTATTGGAGGCAAAACCTTGATTTTTTCTTCTGGGATACCTGCTTGATGTATTAACTTGCGCATGTAATTACAGGTTACTACG
>MHYI01000168.1:4328-4744 GCA_001828295.1 Planctomycetes bacterium RBG_16_41_13
TTTCTTGCCATTTTCCGATTTGCAAAATATTTCTGGAATGAATTCCATAGCTTTACAGGGTGACGGTAGTTGCATTGTTGGGTATAAGGTCTTATTAAACATTTAATGCTCCATTTATCAGAACAGGGCATAAGAGATTTGTTAAATATTTTTTTGACAGACGGACATGAAAACTGATGGCTGTGTGGAGTAATAACCGCAGGAGCTATCTTCATGGCTTCCGAAATATCTGTTGTATCTTCCAATAATGTGGTCAGATGAAAGTGAATTACATCTGGTTTGATATCCTTTACTATGTTTGTAACTGTAAGTTTATTTGTTCCATCAGTATTTTTTATTCTCGTGAAAAGCGACGGGATAGAATATTTTCTTACTCCGGGCAGGTCGTCCAAAATATTGTTTTCTGCAATTACTGA
>MHYI01000168.1:4771-5920 GCA_001828295.1 Planctomycetes bacterium RBG_16_41_13
ACGGGCTACTCTTTGAAGAAGAGCAACTGTCCCGCCCCTGGGGGCAAAATTACCAACTAAAGCGATTTTCACTTATTAACTCTTGGAATATAGGGTTTAAAAGGATTCCATTACTTAAGATTTTTTTTAGATAATACTTTGTCTAAAGAAAACATTAGGCACACAGGGATAAAAGTATAGCCATGTCCATAGAATATTATCCCTCCACGTACTAATCGTTGAATAAAAGAGGCTGTAATAAACCAGACTAAACCAATAATTAGAAAGATTACTTCGCTTTTTCTATTTGCAATTAAAAGGTTAGCGCTTTTTTTCATTATATATAACCACTGTAGGACAAACACGATTCCCACCCATATGCCGCCGAATACAAAATAAAAAAGTGGGGTTGAATGAGGTCCGTTGGGCACTACAGGATGCGACCAATAATTGTGAATTAATTCGTCCCACATCCCCCACCCGATTCCCCATATCGGATAATCTAAAAACATTCTTACTGAAGCGATATAAATGTCTATGCTAAATTTTTCTTCTTTTAATATATCAAATAGTCTGTGTCCTTTAAACCAAGGAGTAAATCTCTCAAAAACAATATCTCGTATTTCAGGAATAAATAAAAAACTGCTGAATAAGAGTACTAATATCAAATAGATAGAGGTGCTTTTCTTTTTGAACAATAAGATAGGAGAAACAATTAGAAATGCTATTATGAGCGATCTATTTCTGGAAACAAGAACAAGCAAAAAAGCAACTAAAGTAAAAAATAAATAAATAGATTTAACAAGCAACTTTTTTTCATAAAGCAACACAGAAAGACATGCTGTTGCAGTTTGGAAGGCAAGAATGCTATAAAATCCTACAAGCCCTGCATTTGCAGTTGCTATATGACTCCTGAATAATTCAGGCTCATTTATGCCTCCACTTTGCAGAAAAAAGTAAACAAGTAACGATAGTTCCAATATCATGCTGATTGTAAAAATCTTGAAAAGCTTTTTAAAGTCATCAAGCGTCTTTGTTGCCTCTGTAAAGATAGTTAAAAAAATTAGTGGAAGTAAAACGTCCCTATATGGAAGTTTAAAGCTGGTTAATGGAATGGGTGAAAAAATGGCTGATATTAATAATAAACAACCCAATAGAATATAATATTTA
>MHYI01000168.1:6058-6244 GCA_001828295.1 Planctomycetes bacterium RBG_16_41_13
AAGCAGAAAAATACCAATACCCAAAACCAACTTATTAGAAATTATATATTTGAATGAAAATATCAATCCCGCGAGACATATCATTACAATCATCACATAGGTTAATCCGATATGGCCGTATAGCGACACAATGATTCCCATGAAAATTCCTGCGATAATTAATAAAGGCAGAATTTGGGAGGGGAA
>MHYI01000168.1:6301-7862 GCA_001828295.1 Planctomycetes bacterium RBG_16_41_13
GGTGAAAAGAACAAAGAAAACGATTGCTGGCAGCCCGATTTTGATTGCCATTTTGCCTATTGTAAAACCTTGTGATAAATCAAATATAGCGGTCCCGATAGTTATTGCGAAAATCAAAACCATTATAACTAATAATAGGTTGTTTTTTTTCTCGAGTTTGGTCATATTGATAAAAAAACCAGAATTTTCAAATAAACCTAAAATAATTAACCTTAGAATTTATCTGTCCATGTGCATAGCATGATATTAACTTTGGTAATAGGCTATCGACTGAAACAACCTCTAATTTTCTTTTTAAAAGACGATAAAACCTTTCCATGGCAGAACTTAGTTATTGAGAAATAGAGATTAATATATAAATATAGAAAAACCTTATAACAAAAGACCTTGATGTTCATACGAGGGAAAAGGATGGGTAAAGTGTCCCACTGTCTTATAATATGCTTAATCGTCCATGCTGGTTTTAAACCTTTCTGTGCAAGGAACCAGGTAGCATCGCGTAAAGTAAAGAAGTGTTCTGGTCCACCGGATAATTCTTGGTTAACCTTTGCCTCTGGGCCTTTCCAAATACCTGATTTTGTTCCCTGGTAATAAGTATAAGTATGATTCTGGTGAACAGCCAGGATAACTCTCGATACATCAATAACTGGCACATGGATTGAGCGGGCTTTATATATCAGCCAATTATCCCATGCACTCCGCCCTATAGCAAACGGGGGAATATTGGTTAATAAACCCTTTGGGAAAACGAAGTAATCAATCCCTCCTTCTCCAAGGGGTTCCCCTACTTTATATACGTGTTTACGCAATTTTATATCCCAATCAATGCTTTTAAAATCTATTTCGTCTTTCAAATCAATATTCCACCTTTGCCCCACCATTAGAAAATGTTTTTTTCTTATTCTTTGAACTGCTTCTATAAAATCGTTCATCAAAATTATATCAGTATTTACATAACAAACAAGTCGATGAGTTGCTAAATCTTGTGCTTTGTCAAATATAGAATTAAGCAAAGGGGTCCCGTAACTGTTACGTTCTATCACTGGTACGTGTTTCAAACCGAACCGTGATGCCGTCTCATCTATTCCATCATCGTTGCCAAAAAGAATTATTTCGCATTCTGGATAAAGTCTGAGCCAGCTTTGAATGGAATTAGTTTGAATAATATTAAGGTATCCATGGAAAGGTTTTGGAATAGTAAAAAATGTTAACATGGATTACCGAACATGAAGCATGTATCAAGTTGCTTCTTTATTTTTTTTTCGCAAAACAAAACATCCCAATGCATATATGTTTTGCAATGGATTCCATGAACCTGCAGACGTCTTAAAGTTTAAAGCTGTCTCCTTATTGCAAATCACCCAGCGATTTTCTCGATCTTTAATCCAGAATGCTTCCTTTTCTATTGCATACCCATCCAAAAGATGGAACAGTCTTTTCATACCATAAACCCGATGGAGTGGATCGTAAACAGCATCCCGACCTACTGGAATAGTGAGTAACATAATTCCTCCTGGTTTCATTAAATCTCTGAGTTTGGACATGGCTTCAAGGTCCCCAT
>MHYI01000169.1:0-4769 GCA_001828295.1 Planctomycetes bacterium RBG_16_41_13
AAGGCTTTGAATGCGCTTTTGGTGGAAAGTCCCGATGTTTTGTTCAATGAACTGCGTAATCTCTTTGGGATTTTGCTTTTATGATTCAACTTCTGATTTAATGTTTTCATTTATTGAATCAGCGATTGCTTCATACCAATTTATTTTCTCTGCAATAGGGTTTTTTATTTTTTCAATTTCTTGAGAAGATAACTTTCTTTCTAGTTCTTGAAGGGCTACTGTTTGAATATCTTCAATTGTCAATGAATAAATGATTTGGCTATTTTCCATTTTTAAAATCTTTTAATTAAAAAATTTATTTTCACGATGCCAGTTAATTGCATCTTGATGAGGATAAAGTTCTTTTCGTTTTGGAAGAAACATTTTAGAATTGTTATTGGAAAATACTCTAATGAAATCATAATCACCCATTTTCCCAAAATCAGAAGGCAAAGAATTTATTTTCTGAGAAACCGTAATTCTAAAATCATTCTGGAATGTGAACCATCCAGCATCAAAAGCCCAATGATGAAGATGACATAAGGACAATCCATTCAAAACATCATCTTTTCCTTTTTGGCTATGAGGAACAATATGTGCAGCTTCAACCTCCCATAACAAAAAATCAGGCGTTTGAATTTTCATTCCACAAAAAGCGCACTTGTGATCATACGCTTCTATAACGGCTTGACGAAAACCTCTTGTTCTAATCGCAGATTCTCTGGTAACTTTTGTGATTTTCTTTGCTTTATCAAACGGATTATAATTTTCAGGTCGTGGTGCTTCAATTAATCGTTTTACAAGTTTTTGAACTTCAAAAGATTTTGTTGGAAGAAATTCTTTTTGTGCTTGAGGAATCTTTAAAAGTTTTAATGCTTCATCAAAACCCTTTTCAGTTAGCATCCATTCTTTTTTATTTGTAAGAATAATAGTTGATTTTGGTCTTGCAACTAATTTGTCCTTAGCCAATGCATCAGCAGCACGATATAACAAACGGTGCCAAAGAGGTGTTTTTACAATCCTATTTTCTTTCCGATAAATTCTTTCTAATTCTACTTTTCTTTGATTTTCGTTCAAGGAAAAATCATTAGCTATTTCATTCACAATTTCTTCTCCAGAAGCAAATTCTTTGATTACACCATTATGATTAAACAAAGTGATTAGTAATGCTTGCTCAACTTCTTTGCGAGAAGGCATTCTAAATTTGTTCATCATTTCACTTTCATAACTCATTATGCTGCCAATTTTATTGCGTTAGGAATAGAAGCGGAAGCCTGCAGCGAAGCCAAGGAGGAACGCCTAAATCATTAAAAGTGTCACACTCTTTTGTAAAAAGCTTGATGAACCATTCAGGCAATCCTTCAGGAAATGCCGCGCTATGATTTTTATTGTTGCATTCGGTAGCCAAGTGCAGAACATTTGTGGGGTATGCTTTGTCTCTATCAAGCCAATTTGAAATATTTTTCCCAAAACCACTTCCCACTTTTGAGTTGTCGCGGATTTTATCGGTTTCAGAAAGGTTTTTCAGTCTCAAATTTGCCCATTCTCCCATTGGAACCATTACTTCTTCCTGGTACATATGAAATTTCCGGTTTTTATTAAATTGTAGAAGTCTCTCCCATGCGTCTCGAAAGCGATTAGGCCATTTCCCAGGATAACAGTTTTTCTTATGCCAAATAAACTCTTCCGTCCACAACCACCCTTGCTTACGCATTTCTAAAATAAGTTCCATCACATAAGTGCTACGCTCACCATCGACCACTTTTTCTTTAATATTCAAGATGAAAGTTCCTGTCGGTTTGAGAACACGTAGAAGTTGTTCGGAAATAGGCAGAAACCATTCTACATACTTGTCATGATAAATACCACCATATGTGTTTTTTCTTTGGTCTGCGTAAGGTGGTGATGTCACTACAAGGTCAACAGAATTTTCTGGAAGCAGTTTTAGTTGTTCCTTGCAATCTCCAGGATATATGTCTGTTGTAATTTTCATCTTTTTAGTTATTTTTTCCAGAAAACTCTTTATTTTCGATACTTTTCACAGACGATTTTCACAGATACCCAATCGGTTGTTAAGGAAACAATGATCCCATTTTCTATCAACTGAGAGCAGTATTGCCTTTTTTCTTTACTATCATAACCGACAGGTACCCTCTGCCGCTTCCTTTTAGTGATAAGAGATCGCAGGTAACATAGGCGTTTTTTTGTCCGATATACGAGGCAAAAAGGCCGTTTCCCGTAAGACCCATATCATTCAGCAAGAGTAAAACCTCATCCAGTTTCTTTGCAACCTTCATCAAAACTACGGTGTCGAACCATTCCAAAACAGGCCTTAACGAGGCAACATCCTCTGGCACAGGTATCACTGCCAGCTTCTCATCGCCGGTCAGCAGGGGAAAGTTTCCGAAACAAGCAGCGGCATTATAAGAAGTAATGCCGGGAATTGTGTGAATAACCTCCTTTGGCAGGAGCGCACCAAGATTACACAACAGATAAATGTAAGTACTGAATGTCATCGGGTCTCCCAGCGTCAAATATACAACATCATGTCCTTTCAAAACTTCATCGCGCACTTCTTCCGCCGATTTTTTCCATGCCGCGTCAAGAATATTTTTCTCTTTTGTCATGGGATAAATCTGCGTTACGATTCTCTTCCGCCTTACATATTCCTCTACTATCTGCAACGCCAGACTTTCCTCTTTTGTATCAGATTTAGGCACAAAAATACAATCCGCATTGCGTATGGTATTTACCGCCTTGATCGTCAGCAGTTCCGGATCCCCCGGACCAAGCCCGATTCCATAAAAATTGCCTATCTTCATTTTTTTATAAATGCCATAACGCAGCAAAGCCGCAACCATTCAATGTAGTGGCAAGGCGTGCCTTGCCATTACATGAACAGTTTGAAATTCCTAAACGTAAATGTAGAGACGCACGGCCGTGCGTCTCTACTTTAACCACGAAGAAAAACTTATAAAAAAAGGGAATTGCGCTCGTTCCCAAGCCGGAGCTTGAGAACGAGCGTTTTTAATAATTAACAATCTGTGAATATTTGTTCAACTACCTGTTTTTTTAATAATTACCACAGAAGACCCATTTGCAGTAAGATTCATTGCGGATTGTATCGTTTTTTCATGAATTGTCTCATTGAAGAGGGAAAGATTCTCGCAAATAAACATCCGCCTTTTCACAATTCCCGCATCCATCAGCTTGCACGCAATCCTTGCAGGCGTATTCACTTTATCCGTTAAAACAGCCACCTTATCGTAATCTTTCACCTTTTTAATAAGATCTTTATACCCCGAACTTCTTCCGTGGACACTCACAAATGCCGCATCTTCCCAGCTCTCTCCAATGGCGGCAAACGCCAATTGTATACTGCTTAATCCGGGAATAATAATACAGGATGCCCGTCCGAATTTTTTTACAATCATTTTCGTGTAACTAAAAAAACAGGGGTCGCCGCTTACGAGGACAACCACCTGCATGGTGAAACTCCAATGCGCTATTTTTTTCAATAAAAGCTTATAGTTTTTTTCAATAATAATCCTTTTAGCGCCCGTATCGGGAAACAGTTTTAGCAACCGCCTGCTGCCAACAAGAATATCCGCCTTTTTAATATTATATAACGCCTTTGGGGTAATATATGATTTCAGCCCTGGGCCACAACCGACGATAATAACGCTATTTCTCAGTTCTTCCGCCATTTTCCCGCGCTCTCCGATCTTCCCACCACAGAACCTCCCATATTAAACAATACTACACCCGCAGATACCTCACCGTGCAAATATACACGCACCTTCTCTTCTATTTTATCAGCAACGCTATCCATTACGTATAATGCGTTATTTTTACTCAATAATTCCAGAATCCCTTCTACGGTTGTAGCTTCTTTAAGTTTATCAAGCATCTGCTGTGTGCGGCATGCAGATTTTACCTGGTTAATTAAAATATCATTTGCCGGACGTGAAACGGAGCTGTGCGTATTAAAATCATCTCTGAGCAACTTGGCAAGTTTGCCGGGGTGCCCGGCAAGTATAACACGTTCAAATCCTCTGTCTTTTACCGCATTCAGCATAAAACCAACATGATTACTCATTTGAACAATCTGGTCCTTTGCAATGCAGAAATAACCCGATACCGCACGTTCACCCAGATTCCCCGGGACTAACACAACCTCTTTATACCCTAACCCTTTCGCAATATCAAGCCCGCACAAGAGAGACGTTTTTAGTGCTTCGTCTGACATGGGACGCACAATACCTGTAGTCCCGAGAATAGAAATCCCCCCCACTATGCCCAGTTTCGGATTAAAGGTCTTTTCCGCAAGTCTTTCACCATCAGGAACGGAAATAATTATCCTTGCCCCTCTATTGTGTCCAATCACTTCACGCACTGCATTCTCAATCATGCGTCCCGGCACAGGATTTATTGCCGCCTGCCCTATGGGAGACTGTAATCCCGGCTTAGTTACACGACCGACGCCTGCTCCGCCGTCAATTTCTATTGTCAGGGTACAACTTCGTTCAACCCGTGCGTGTACAAAACAGCCATTCGTTACGTCAGGGTCATCTCCCGCATCCTTTTGAACAGCGCACTCGGCGGATACGGCAGTTAATTGCTTCCGGTGAATTTTAAGTTTGAGTTTTGTACCCGCCGGCGTATCAATCTCTACCTCATCGGGAATCTTTCCTTTCCACAGCCCAATAGCCGCAGCCTTAGCAGCCGCCGTAGCACAACTTCCCGTAGTATAACCAGATTTCATATCCTGTCCCGGAAAACGAATAATT
>MHYI01000169.1:4800-5093 GCA_001828295.1 Planctomycetes bacterium RBG_16_41_13
TGGCAAAATATTTAATTGTCCCCCTATGCAGTCTACAGTCTACAGTCTACAGTCGGCAGTCGGCAAATTACTGAAGATTGCAGATTGTAGATTGAGGACTGCTTTAGTGCTTGCTTGCGAGCAATTTCACGGACAAACAAGTTTGTCCGTGCCCCCCCACCATATCAACGTTAAGATGCTATATCAAATTTTTCGGGAAATAGATACTTTTAGCTATATGATTTACCGTGCTTTCTTCGCCAATTCAATAACCGCGTTAATAATAGCCACAGCCACTGCACTTCCGCCTTTAC
>MHYI01000169.1:5132-8957 GCA_001828295.1 Planctomycetes bacterium RBG_16_41_13
GCTTCAACCGCACCTACAAATCCTACGGGGATACCAATTACCAGCGCCGGTTTCGCCTTGTCCTTTTTTATTAATTCAATAAGTTCAAACAAGGCGGTTGGTGCGTTGCCGATTACCACAACACCCTCCCGCATTTCATCAAGTGAAAACTGCATGGCAATCATCGCACGGGTTTTCCCTGATCGTTTTGCCTCATCAGCAACCAAATTATCGTCAATCTTGCAGACCAGTTTTCCCCCAAAATTTTCAACAGGTTTTTTACTGATCCCCGCTTTCACCATATTTACATCGGTAATGATGTTTTTCCCCTCCTTTAAGGCTTTTATTCCAGCCTCAACCGCATTGGAAGAAAATAGTAAATTATACGCATATTCCGTATCGCCGGTAGCATGAATTGCGCGTTGTATTACAGGTCTCTGTAATTCAGGGATATTCGCGAGATTAACGAGTTTATCGATGATCTCAAAACTTTCATCTATAATTAATTGTGGCTGTTCCAACCGGCCTTTTTCACCAAATTGTCTTTCTACCAGTTTTTCATGGATACGGTCTGCCGCAATTAATGCAATTCGTTCATCCGCTCCGATATTATTGGTATAGATAAATTCCACCTCTGGATATTTCGCTCTCCCCTTTTCCAGCATTTCGGGAATGTCTTTAAATACATGATTCCCCTTAAAAAGAAGCAGCGGAACTACTACAATCCGCTCCATTCCGTTTGCCACTGTTTTCTCAACCACCTCATCCAATCCGGGTTTTGCCAGTTGCAAAAATGCCGGTTCAACCATGTCCCAACGATTCATTGCACGAAGCATATCCGCTATTTTCAACAAGCCTTCGTTGCCACTGCTTATTTTACTCCCATGAGAAATGAGTATAACTCCTGTTTTCATAATCAATAACCTTCTTTAAAAACCCTGAAATATTTTTATCAATCAGGCCTTTTTCGGCGATTTTCTAAATGTATAGCAGTCCCACAACTATTAAATTAGGCTGCTTCATACTTCGAGTACCTGTTCAGATGCGCGGCAATGTACGAAATGATCTCTTCCGCGCTTTTACTCTTTACTATATAAGGGCGTAATTCTGTCGCTTTCGGCAGACCCACAATATACTTCACCGCATGTTTTCGAAAAAGTACTACCCCAATAGCATAGCCGTAATATTCTTTCATACAATCCAAGTGATACCGGATCATTTCAATTTTCTCGCTGCCAGAAATATTTTCTCTGTCTTTATATTGAAAAATCCATGGGTGCCCGATTGCCGCCCTTCCAATCATTACCCCGTCACACGCCGTACGTTTTTTTATTTCTGCTATGTCTGCAACTGTTCGCACGTCTCCATTCGCAATTACTGGAATTTTTACCGACTGTTTTACTTCAGCAATAGCATCCCAATCGGCGGCGCCTGAAAAATATTGAGACCTTGTACGTCCATGTACTGCAATGAGAGACGCCCCATTTTCTTCCAGTATTCTTGACACTTCAAGATAATTTCGCGTTTTGTGATCCCACCCAAGACGAATTTTTCCCGTCACAGGTACTGATAAAGACCCGGTAAGATTATTAAACATTTTTGAGATCTTTGATGGATATTTAAGCATCCCTGCCCCAGCGCCCTTCCCTGCAATATCAGACACGGAACATCCCATATTGATATCAATAATATCAGGCCCCAATTGCTCTATCTTCTTACAGGCCTCAGTAATCTGGTATTCATCATTGCCAACCACCTGGAAGGTAACAGGCCGTTCTTCCTCTTTAAAATCAAGCAGTTTAAACGTCTTTTTATTATTCCACACTATACCCGACACGGAGACGACTTCCGTATAGCTCATCGACATGCCGAACCTGCGGCATATAAGCCTGTACGGCATATCAGAAAAACCGGCCATAGGCGCCAATATCAACTCGCCATATACGGGAATATTTCGTATGTAAAAACTCGGATTCATATTACAAAAAAACTGTAGCACTTTAGTTCTATGAAAAATAATAGGGATTGTACCCATATTTCAATAACTTTCCAAATAATTTAAATGTTTTATTTTGACTTGTATTTTGCTATATTTCGTTAGCATTAAGTTGCAAACCGGACACGGACAAACAAGTTTATCCGTGCCACCCTGTTTTTAATCGGGTGCAATCGTTCGACTGAGCTCACGACGAAGTCTGTGAAATCTGTGGTTCCTTTAAATTATGCCGGGTTTTTACTTTTCATTCCCTGCAGATACTCACAGCGACGCTTTTCTGCAAAGGTTTTACAATTCCTAAAACTTTTCAAATTATCATAATGCATGGTCTCTCAATCTGAATTACTTAACAAAAAAAGCGAACACATCCAGCGCATGTTTGGCTCCATCGCCGGTGTTTATGATCTCTTAAATACGATATTAAGCTTTAATTTCGATAAGAGTTGGCGGAGGTTTGCCGTAAGAGTCAGCAACGTTACGCCGGACGCACAAGTTTTGGATGCATGCACCGGAACCGGCGACCTTGCAATCGAATATTCTTTAAAACTGAATGACCGCGGCAAGGTGACAGGAAGCGATTTTTGCCGCGAAATGCTTGCGATAGCAAACAGAAAATTAAAAAAGAAAAATGTATCGGATAAAGTAAACATCTTATGTGCGGACACCCTGCACCTGCCTTTCCATGACAACTGCTTCCAGGTATCCTCCGTGGCATTCGGGATAAGAAACGTTTCAGATTTAAAAGCGGGAATCCGTGAAATGGCAAGGGTAACCGCTCCGGGCGGGCGGGTAGTCATCCTTGAATTTTCACAACCAACAAACACCTTTTTCCGGAAAATGTATTATCTTTATTTCAAAAAGATACTCCCTTTTATTGGTAAAATTATCTCAAAAAGCACATGCAACGCCTACGCTTATTTGCCATCGTCTGTACTGAATTTTCCGGACAGATACGGATTAAAGGCACAGATGGAAGCATGCGGCCTTGTTGACGTGAAAATCTATGCCAGGACATTGGGGATTGTGACTATCCATGTGGGGGAAAAACCCTGATAACACTACAGCGACATTTTTATTTCACCTGTAGGGTAGACACTGCCTGCCGGAAATTGGGCTGTTACGAAGTACGAAGTACGATTTTAGATTTACGATTTCAAATCGTACCTCGTAAATCGTACTTCGTAAATCTAACATGGATGTTTCATTTTATGAATCAATGCGCTTGACACATCATGAAAGATTATGTAATATCTCTACTTGTTATTTACCACCTGAGTGATTAAGATGTTTTAGTTAACGACTGTGTCTTTCGGCCACTGTCTTTTCATTCTCCCAAACACCCATCCAACGCACTGGGGAATAGTGTAACGGTAGCACAAGTGACTCTGGATCACTTTGTCGGGGTTCGAATCCCTGTTCCCCAGCCAATATCTGCAAGAACTTATGCCTTAAACGTTTTAAATAGCAAACAAAAAATGGGACTGGTAAGGGACTGGTTGTGGGTTGTGGTGGATAGTTGATGATTATACCATTCTTCTCTTCGTTTTTTCCTTATCTTCGTACATCCGCTTATCTGCCTCTGCAATCACTTTATCAATGGAACACGGATTCTGTGCATCATAGCATGCAAATCCTACGCTTACCGACAACGTATAGGGGTTGTTGCTCCGGTCATTATATAAATGTATATTATCTTTCAGCCGGTTGACCATTCCTTCTACATTTTGATGGTTGTTATCTATCGAAAGAGCCGCGTATTCATCTCCGCCCATTCGTGCAATAATATCAGATTCGCGGAATGTTTTTTTCAAAATATTTGCGGTTTCTTTTAGTATGCGGTCACCTTCGCT
>MHYI01000170.1:0-6283 GCA_001828295.1 Planctomycetes bacterium RBG_16_41_13
AATATTTTGCCAAAAAGTGCAAAGAAATTACTGCGAAGGTAGTAACTGTGGGCTGTAGAAAGACTTATTGCGCATCACATACGTCTCTATGAATAACACATCGCTTTCATGAAAAAAATAGTATTTATCATATTTGTTTGTTTTTCGTTAATCATTGCAGGCGCCGGCATTGCCGGATATATTTTTATTAGCAAACTGACCTCGGACGAGGCAATAAAAAGCAGGATATCAGATGCCTTTCAAAATCTTGGCGATATACATATTGAAAGGGCGCACTTTGATTTTGCAGAAGGTATTCTCATTGAAAATATCTCCCTCTCCGGCAAATCCGGAATAATGCAGAACAAGTTTTTTAAATGCCAGAAGGTCATAATCGAATATGACCTGAAACGTTTGCTTAAGAAAGAATTCAATGTTGTTAAAATTATTGCTATCAACCCGGAATTAACCATAGAAAAACCCACCCGCATTTGGGAACTCCTGGATGGTATTAAAGAAGGTTTTGAAAATGCGAATCTGCCCCTTTTTGCTGATGTATTACACAAGGGAATTGAAGCCCGCGGTTTAAAAGTCCACATCAAGGAACACCCTGAATTCCGCAACCCGGAAATCAAACTTTCCGGAATCAATGTTTCGTTTATGCCGTTTGCCGGTTCCTTCGGGAATATCACCGCCAGAGGAGCCATCGCCGATGAACATATGGGGAATTATTCTTTCTCTATGAAAATGCGCCCAGAGATACCAGCCCTGAGCATTACATTAGACGCGTACAATATGGCCCTGAACGAAGAATTTTTCAGCATGTTCCCTTTTTATGGAAAACATATATGGGATGAGTATCAACCGGAGGGAAAGGCCAATTTCTCCTGCAATGCCAGCTTTAACAATAAAAATAACCAGGAGAAAATTGACTATGACGTTACGATTCATCTCAACTCGCTGGATGCAATATACAAAGATTTGTCTCTCCCTGCTTCTAATGTGAACGGTGTCCTGAAGATTAACAACAATACACTGTACATCAGTAATATCACCGGATACATTAAAAACGACGACTATACGTCACAGGTTGATCTTAAAGGAACAGTCAATCTTTCCGGTAAAGAAAAAATAATTGTGGCAAATGTTCCCAACCTTTTCATAAATAAGCATTTTCTTGAAAATATCCCTCGTTTTGGTAAAGAAGTGTGGACTAAAATCCAACCTACCGGCTTTGCAGACATAACATTTCAGTACAGTGAAGGAGAAGATACAAATGGCAACATTTTTTTAGTGGCCGATTGCAAGGATGTTGCTGTCAATTCTCCGGAAATGCCATTTCCCCTGTCGTATATAAATGGCCCCGTTAAATTCTGCAATAATGTTATTCTATTAAAAAATACCAGTGGTTTTCTCAAATGCAACAATCAGTACGTCTTTATGGAAATGAATGGCATATATAACATAGAAACTGAAAGGAAAATACTGAATGTTAATATCCCTAACGTATTTGTTACCGAAAATTTTTTAAATACGTTAAGCGAAAAAACCTCCATTAACCAAAAGTTATGGGATATCCTAAGCCCCCGTGGTAAAGCAAACCTTACTGTTATTTTTCAGGGATTTAAGGAAGCAGAAAGAAACGATTTTACGGTGGAAGTTAACTTAAAAGACTTTGAAATCAGAAACGATACGTATAAATTTGCCTTATGGGGAATTGACGGGAGGTTGGAAATCAACAAAGAACAACTTTCCAGCAAGCACATCAACGCTAATTGCTGGGGCGGGAGAGTAGAAGGCCCCATTTCCGTTAAAACAAACACTGTGCCTTACGAATATGACGGCGAACTGACATTTTCAAGAATCGTATTGGAAGAATTCGTAAAAAAATTCAATCTTGAAGGAAAACAGCTTTCAGGTATCCTCGACGGAAGGATTAAGTACCATGGGTACGGCAACGACCCGAAGGATTTTTCTGCCGAAGGACAAATTAACATCACCAATGGATATCTTTCAGACATCCCTATAATTCTTAATATTTTCAAATTTTTCAATTTAAGACTACCCCAAAGAGAAACCTTTGACACCGCAAAACTCAATTTTTCCGTCAAAGACAATGTTGTTACTATTAGCGAGGGCATTATTTCCAGCGAGACCGTAGATCTTGTGGGAAAAGGCACCATTGGTCTTGATGGAACACTTGGCGTAACCGTTGTCACAGGTTTTGAGAAGGGCTTCTTTTCTCAACTCCCCTTAATTGGAAATTTATTCGATTTTGTTGTAGGCGGCGTACGAAAACAATTGACTGTTGTGGAGATTAAAGGCACTCTCTCAGATCCCGAAATCCGCCCGGTTCCATTTAAACCATTTCGAAAATCCATCAAAAACATGTTTGAAGTACTACCCAAGACAGAGGATGATGCAAATAACACAACAACAAAAAACGTAACTTCTCAATAAGAGGAGGGAAACAACCCCCCTTAGGCAATCGGCAACTGGCAATCTACAGTCGGCAGATTGCAGATTAAGGTATTTATTATAAATAGTTTCTTTCATCATAATGCTGCATTATTCTATGGGACTATGATTATGACAACACTGAAACATTTTTTTTCTCCTAAAACGGTAGCTGTCATTGGCGCCTCACGCGAAAGGGGCAAGGTTGGCCACGATATAGTAAAAAATCTGGTACAATATGGGTATCAGGGAACAATATACCCGGTAAACCCAAAGGCGGAAGATATTGTTGGTCTAAGAACATATGCAAACCTTAAAGATATCCGGGACACCATAGACATGGCGATTATCGTTGTACCTGCCCAATATGTGGGAAAGGTTGTAGATGAATGCATTGAAAAGAAAATCGATTCAATTGTGGTTATCAGCGCCGGTTTTAAAGAAAGCGGCATTGAAGGCGCTATCAGAGAAAAGGAACTCTGCCAGAAAATAACACGCCATGCTCTACGGATGTTGGGGCCGAATTGTCTTGGATTAATAGATACACAATCGTGTCTCAATGCCTCATTTGCCGCCGACATGCCGGAAAGGGGGAATATTGCCTTTTTTTCGCAATCCGGCGCTTTGTGTACCGCAATTTTGGATTGGGCTGCTGATGAATGTCTGGGATTTTCAAAGTTTATCAGCATGGGAAACAAAACAGATATTAATGAGGTAGACCTCATTAACGCAATGTATGAAGACGAAAACACGAAGGTAATTCTCGGTTATCTGGAAGGCGTTAAAAACGGCGAAGATTTTATTGCCGCCGCCGGAAAAATAACGAAAAAGAAACCTTTGATCGTAGTAAAATCGGGCGGTACTGCCGCCGGGTCAAAAGCGGCTTCTTCCCATACCGGCACATTGGCAGGATCGGAAAGGGCGTTTGATGCGGCATTCAAGCAATCGGGAGTGATTCGCGCCAATACGATCGAGCAGCTTTTTGATTATGCCAGAATGTTTAGTTATCAAAAATTGCCAAAAGGTGCGCGGGTAGCCCTGATTACCAATGCGGGAGGACCCGGCATTATCGCGGCGGATGCAATAGAGCGGTCCGCATTAAAGATGGCTGAATTTTCCAAAGACACCATAGAAATATTGCGCCATTCCTTGCCGCCAATGGCAAATGTATATAATCCAATAGATGTACTGGGTGACGCAAAAGCGGATCGTTACCGGCTTGTTATAGAAAACGTCATAAAAGATCCGAATGTAGATGTGATTCTTGCAATACTCACTCCTCAGGCAATGACCGAAATAGAAAAAACCGCAGAGGCAATCTGTGAAATCGCAAGCCATGCAGATAAAACCATTGCCACCTCCTTTATGGGCGGCAAAAGAATTAAAAGCGCCCTAAAAATCATGTGCCAGAGGAAAGTGCCCAATTACCCTTTCCCCGAACGCGCAATCTCCGCCATTGAGGCAATGTACCAATACACTTTATGGCAAAGCAAACCCGCGCCTGAAACAAAGAATTTTATTGTCAGAAATGAACGTGTCCGTGCAATTTTTACACAAATGAAACAGGAGGAGGCTACCTATCTAAGCGAAGAAGACGCCAAACAGGTGATTTCCACCTATGGTTTTACCACTCCCAAAAGCATCATTGCCACCTCTGAGACGGACGCGGTAAAGGCGGCAGAAGAAATGGGATATCCGGTGGTGATGAAAATTTCATCACCAGACATACTTCACAAATCGGACATCGGGGGCGTAATTGTTGGGGTGAAGAACGAACAGGAGGCAAGAGGTTGCTTTAGTGATATCATGCAAAAAGCAAGACGCCATATGCCGGAAGCCGATCTAAAAGGCATTATGGTACAACAAATGATTACCGGCGGCAGGGAACTCGTCCTTGGCGTCTCATATGAACCACAGTTTGGCCATTTGATAATGTTTGGGCTTGGCGGCATTTACGTTGAAGCGCTTAAAGATGTAACCTTCAGAATTGCGCCGGTTGGCATAAACGAAGCGAGGGAGATGATACAGGAAATCCGTTCATTCCCCCTTCTTAAGGGAGTACGCGGCGAAAAATCCGTTGACATTGATGCAATAGTAGAAAATATACTGCGGCTCTCTCAACTGGTGAAGGATTTCCCGGAAATAATCGAAATGGATATTAATCCGCTGGTGGTATTCCCCAAAGGAGGCGGTGCCATTGCAATAGACGCACGTATTGCCGTAAATGCTTCGGCAGCGAAAAGAGGAAATTGAAAAATTGCGGTAGGGTGGATTAAGCGATAGAGAATCCACTGTAAATATTATTGGTGGATTCGGCGTAAAAACCAACGCCTTAATGCACCATTCATAAACTTATTTTTGACTATACAATCGTTCTTATTTTTCCAACATTTTTATACTTTCAGGTGAGGAGGGTATATGATACCCCTATTTATCGCATCTCTATCGCCCCTTTCCGGGAAAAATCTCATTTGCGCCGGAATGGGGCTCAAGTTGAAAAAAGACGGGTATAACATTGGCTATTTTAAACCTGTTGGATTTTCGCCGGTTTTTGTGAATGATGTGCTTACCGACGAGGATGCTGTTTTCCTCTCCCGGGCGCTTGAGGTAAACGAGCCGCTACAGTCAATAAGCCCGGTTATATTTACGGAGGATATGTTACACCGCCTGGTGAAAGGCGAAAAACTGAGTATTCGCGAAAAAACAATGGAGGCATTTCACATCGCCTCATCCGGCAAAGACATCATGATTATCAGGGGCATCGGCAGGGTAACCTGCGGCACATGCCTTGGTTTTTCCGAATTGGATTTTATCACCAAAATAAACGCAAAGGTAATATTTGTTGATAAATTCGAATCGTACATTGAAATGCTTGACGGGTTCCTCTATGCTTCAAACGTATTGAAAGAGAAGCTGCTTGGCGTTGTTTTTAACATGGTTCCATCCGCCAAACTGGAGTATATGAAAAACACCATCCAGCCTTTTTTAAAAAACCATGGCGTCGATACCCTGGGAATTATCCGAAGAGACCCCTTGCTGAGAGCGACGTCAATTCGGGACATTGTGACCGCGCTTAATGGAAAAATTCTTTGTTGCGAAGAAAAAGACGGCGAACTGATCGAACATTTTGTAATAGGGGCAATGAACCTTGAAAGCGCCATACAGCACTTCAAAAAGATATCAGACAAGGCGGTTATAACGGGAGGCGACCGCAGTGATATTCATGCCGCCGCCCTTGAAACCTCCACTAAATGCCTGATCCTTACAGGGGATCTCTATCCGAGCTATTCTATTTTAGGCCGCGCCCAGGAAGCAAACGTACCAGTAATCGTGGTAAGCGCCGACACCGCAACTACCATCGAAACATGCGAAAAACTCGCAGATACCACTCAATTAAACAACATGTCTAAAATACAGCACGCGTCGGGAATAATAGAGAAAGAAATTGATTTTGAAACAATTTACAGAAA
This sequence comes from Planctomycetes bacterium RBG_16_41_13, assembly GCA_001828295.1. Next base: position 5,907 of record MHYI01000170.1, read on the forward strand.
ATTGGGGCTAACGAAGTAACTATTCAGGCATATGATATGTGTAAATAAAGAAACCACAGATTTCACGGATTGCACAGATTGAAAAATACGAAACAATTTCAAATGACAAAAAACTAAAGTGCTACCAAAAAACTCAATGCTCCAAATTTTACGTAAGCCTCATTTAATCAATTCCTTACAGTTACGCATTTTAAAAAACTAGTATAAAAAACAAGAAGTTGAGGGATAGTAGTACAGATTTCACAGATTAAAAAAGGGGAATTTGATAAGTCCTCTCTATCAAGAGGAGATTAGGGGTGTGTTATAAATTACGCTGAATAGTTACAATTTATTTATCATTTGCTCTGCTAATAGGAGGCGGGATTGAAGGTATAAAA
>MHYI01000170.1:6290-11951 GCA_001828295.1 Planctomycetes bacterium RBG_16_41_13
TTCTGGTTACAAACCTGAACCCGCAAAGTACAAAGTACGATTTAAAATCCCAAATCCCAAATCCCAAATCCCAAATCGTAAATCGTACTTCGTAAATCCCTACGCATCTCCCAGTTTAAATACGCAATATTCCGCACACATAGAACACACCTCTTCGTTTTTTGGCCTTCCTTTTTCCCGGATCTTTTTGGCGAGGATAGGATCGATACAGGTATTAAACTGACCTTCCCAATCTCTGTTTTTTCTATAGTGCGACATTTTTTTGTCCCACTCCCAGGCAGATTTAACGCCTTTTACCAGGTCTGCCGCATGGGCGGCTATCCGCGCAGCCATTACGCCGGTTCTGACGTCTTCCGGGCCGGGAAGGCTTAAATGTTCCGTAGGTGTTACATAACAGAGAAAATCAGCGCCCGCAGAAGCGGCTATAGCGCCTCCAATTGCGGAAGTAATATGGTCGTAACCGGGAGCAATATCAGTAACAATGGGGCCAAGCACGTAAAATGGCGCTCCCTTGCAAAGTTCTTTCTGTAATTGAACGTGCGCTGTTATTTGATTCAGCGGCACATGGCCTGGTCCCTCAACGATTACCTGCACGTCTGCCTCCAATGTTCTTTGCGTAAGCTCGGCGAGTACGTTCAACTCATACACCTGCGCACGGTCAAAGGCATCCGCCAATGCGCCGGGCCTCATGGCGTCCCCCAGGCTGATGGTTACGTCATATTCTTTTGCGATAGCCAATATTTCATCAAATTCTTCATAGAGTGGATTTTCCTTTTTATTGTGTATCATCCATTCCACCAAAAAGGCTCCTCCCCTGCTTACGACGCCGCAAATACGCTTATTTTCGCGCAAATGTTTTAATACTCCCATTGTTGCGCCGCAATGTACGGTTATAAAGTCAACGCCGTCCTCGCAATGCAATCGTATGGCTTCGATCATATCCCGTGCGGTCATATCGTAAATCGCCTGCTTTCTACTGATGGAATTTACAGCCGCCTCATATATTGGCACGCTGCCTACGGAAACAGAAGCTGATGCTATGATTGCTTTTCGAATGGTTCTTAATTCCCCGCCGGTGCTCAGGTCCATAACCGCATCGGCGCCCGCTTCTTCAGCGGCACGCAATTTTTCTAATTCTTTGTCGATGTCCGCATAGTCTGCCGAGGTGCCTATATTGGCATTTACCTTGGTTTTAAGGCCTGCACCAATGCCGCATAATTTCCGGGCATTCCGTTTGTGGTTTACGGGGATAACAATCTTCCCTTCGGCAATACGCCCCCTGATATATTCAGGGTCGAGTCCCTCAATTCCTGCCACCTCAGCCATTTCTTTTGTTATATTATTTTTTCTTGCTTGCTGTAACTGTGTCATATCGTTGTTTTCCGCTTTTTTTTTCAATAGGATTTTTTTCCGTCATTGAGTAAAGACTTCTTATCTCCTGGTCAGTTAATTTCCTGTATTTGCCCACTTTTAAATCCGGGTCGCATAAGGAGCCGATTTTTATCCTTCTCAGGGTTCTTACTTTGTGCCCGTGATCTGCGAGCATTCTTCGTATTTCTCTGTTTTTCCCTTCACAGAGTATCATTTCAAACCTGCTTTTTTTAAAACTGCGATGCATTTTTTTCATTCTGACAGGCTGTGTTTTGCCAAAAGACAGCCAAACTCCGGATTGCAATGCTTTAATAGTTTCATCTGATAAATATCCGTCAATCTCAATAAAATATGTTTTGTTCACCTCATATTTTGGATGAGACAGCTTGTTGGAGAGTTCTCCGTCATTTGTGATGATAATCAGCCCTTCGCTTTGCTTATCAAGTCTGCCAATGGTATAGAGCCTTTGTTTGACGTTCTTTATTATATCAATTGCCCTTAGGCGGTTTAACTCATCGTAATTTGTGCACAAACAATCTTTCGGTTTATTTAACAGATAATAAATTTTAGATTCAGGCCTGATCGGCATCCCGTCACAATAAATCACGCTTTTCCCGGCGTCTACCGTAGCGCCTAAAGCAGTAACTCTTTCGCCATCGACAGTTACCCTGCCCTCTAAAATAATATTTTCGCATTCACGGCGGGATCCAATGCCCGCACTTGCTAATACTTTTTGTAAACGTTCTTGCATTTCAGAATTTCTTATAAATGATGCCTTAAATAATTAATCGTAGTACTACAGTCTACAGTCTACAATCTACAATCTGCGTTTTGCCGATTGCCGACTGCTGGCTGCCGACTGCCGATTGCCGATTGTACAATCTCCCCTCTCAATAAAGGAGGTAAGGATGTTGTTTACCTCCACTTATTGAGAAGTTACATTTCCTGTTTTATTTTTTTTCTTTGCATCGCGCAGCATTTCCCTTGCCTGTTTTCTGGTGATGTCCGTTTTCTCAGCGCCCCTGATCATATCGGCAATCTCTTCTATCCGATGTTCGCCGGTCATGTTTTCGATGGTGGAGTACGTTTTCCCCGTTTTTACAAATTTACTTACTTTCCAGTGTTCGTCAGCGTAACATGCAATTTGCGGAAGGTGCGTAATGCAGATTACCTGATGTGATTTGGCAATGCTGCTTAATTTTTCTCCAATCACTTCACCCATCCTCCCCCCGATATTTGCGTCAATTTCGTCAAAAACCAGGACGGGTGTTTTATCAACCCTGGCAAGCTGGTGTTTTAATGCCAGCATCACCCTGGAAATTTCTCCGCCAGAAGCAATTTTTCTTAGCGGTTTTAAATTCTCGCCAGGATTTGGAGAAATAAGAAACTCTATGTGGGATATCCCGGAGCTGTTCGTTTCTAAAACAGAGACCTTTTCGTTGTCATCCAGGAAGGGAGATTTGATTTCTACCTGAAACCTGCCGTGCGGAATACCTAAATCCCCCAATTCCTTGTCAATCAAAGGTGCAAGTTTTTCCGCCACAGAGATGCGTTTTTTGTTTAATTCGCAGCCCTTTTGTTTCAGCAATGCTGTTGCAGCCGTCAGCTCCTCATCCAGACTCTCAATGCTTGACCCTTCCTCCGACAGTTGTTTTAGTTTTGCCTCTGCTTCATTCCGGTATGATAAAACATCGTCTATCGTGTTCCCGTATTTTGCTGTTAGTTTTCTGATGGTATCCAGTCGTTCTTCCAGAGAAGAGAGTTTTTGTGGGTCATAACTGAAATTTTCCTTGTATTTCCCCAGGGAAAAGGCAATGTCTTCAATCTGGTAAAGCGATTGGTTGTATGATTCGGAGACCTTGACAAGGTCTTCGTCAAATTTTGCAACCGATTGTAATTCGCGGGCAATCGATTTTAGCGTACCATACATGGCATCTGATTTTTCATAGAGTTGGGAATAACATGATGAGACGGCATTGTATATCTTTTCGGCGTTGATGAGAAGACTTCTTTCCTTTTCAAGTGCCTCCTTTTCTCCTGCCCTGAGTTGCGCATTATCTATTTCGTCGGCCTGGAAGGAATATAATTCGGTTTTTTCTCTTCTTTCACGCTGGTTTTTTTTAAGTCCATCAAGCAATGCGGTCTTTTCTTTTATCTGTTTATGGAGAGATGAAAACTTTTCCCGCAGCGGCGAGATGCCGCCAAAATCATCAAGTATCTGTAGCTGGTTCATTCCCTGCAATAATGTTTCATGTTCCTGCTGACCGTGTATGTTTATTAATGATTCTCCAATCTCTTTGAGAATGGACAATGTGATAGGCGCATTGTTTAAGCGGCATTTGTTACGTCCGTTGGAATCGATGCTTCTTTGGATGAGAAGTTCTTCATCAATGCTTGTGTTATCCAAAGTCTTTCTGAAATATTCCAGCAAAGAGCCGTCCTTCACGTAAAATTTACCAATCACCACTGCCTCATCTTTGCCGTTTCGCACAATGTCCTGCGTAAAACGACCGCCAAGAATGAAATGTAACGCGCCAATTACAAGAGATTTTCCCACCCCTGTCGCCCCGCTGAATACATTTAATCTTTCACTGAGCGTAATGGTTGCTTTATCGATTAATACAAAATTGGAAATATATAATTCTTGCAGCACAGAACACTAGACCATATTTCTGCAAAATAGGATTTATTGTTGCGATTTATTGGATTCCGGAACCGGGTTGAACGTTTTTTTCTGTCGTTAAGATTGCTAATTTTTCCGCGTCTTTTGCGGCAAGCAACATGCCCTGGCTTTCAACGCCCCGAATGACAGAGGGAGCAAGGTTGTTTACGATGACAATTTGTTTTCCGATAAGTTCTTCCGGGGTGTAATAGTTTTTGATCCCGGCAACAATCTGCCTTTCCTGATTTCCATCACCGGCGTCAATCTTTAATATTAACAATTTGTCCGCGTTTGGGTGCGGTTCGGCGTGTTTTATTACCGCAACCCTTAATTCTACCTGTAAAAAATCTTCAATTGATATCATTTGCAAATCCTTTCAAAAATCTTCACAACTATAGCCCATTTTAAAATTTATGTCAACGTAACATTTTATGAAGTACGATTTACGAAGTACGAATTACGATTTAATTCGTAAATTAATAAAAGAGAAACCACAGATTACACAGATTTCACAGATGACACAGATAAGGAATCGTAATCTGTGAAATCTGTGTAATCTGTGGTTCCCTCTTTTAAATCGTAAATCGTACTTCTTAATATTTTACTTCTTTCATGCATAATCCTTTCGCAGGCGCCGTTGGACCGGCATCATCTCTGTTCCCGGTCTCTAAGAGTTTTCTTATAAGAGAGACGTCCATTTTTCCGCGTCCTATCTCCAGGAGTGTGCCGACAATCGTTCTTACCATTTTGTATAAAAAGCCGTCTGCTTCAACTACAAAATAAATATATTTCCCTTCTTTCTGAATCTCCAGGTTCTTGATGGTCCGTATCCTGTCCTTATCATCCAAAGCCTTTGTGGTAAATGAAGTAAAATCATGGGCGCCGATAAGGTATTGCGCCGCCGTCATCATTTTAGAAAGATCTAATGGGAAGCCAAACACATAACAAAAATTACGATTCAGGGAGGTTCTTAGCCAATCATTCAACACGGTGTACCGGTACACCTTAGACGTGGCGCTGTATCGTGCATGAAAACTGTCTTCCATGTCGGCAACATCTTTTATTGTAATATCTTGTGGCAGGTAAAAATTTATTGCACGCAATAGCTGTTTTGCAGGAATGGCAGAATACGTTTTAAAATTGGCAACCTGGCCAAGGGCATGTACTCCGGCGTCGGTCCTGCCTGCGCCATGTATTTCCACCTCCTCCCGGAGAACTGCCCTTACTGCATGGATAAGGGTCTCCTGTACCGAAATAGCGTTTTTTTGCCATTGCCAGCCCGCATAATTAGTACCTTCGTATTCAATAGTAAGGCGTACGTTACGCATGAATATTTAATTAAAAACCTATTGTGAGGTAAAGGGAAATAAACAGTAACATTCGCAGAAAAAATGCTTTTACCGGTGCATGATAAAAGGCTATACTTATAAAGATTTGGAAAAATCGTAATGAAACATCCACGAGCATTCTGCGCACAAAGTTTATGTAGTTATAATAAGATTGGGTTGAGGCACGAAACCTAACCTTACCGGGCTGAATTCAGCAGAATACACAAACCGAGAAGGATTGAAGCAAAAAAGACGGGTGTAATCAATGAAAAAACCGTGTTTTCTGCAAAATCTATTTGA
>MHYI01000171.1:0-3968 GCA_001828295.1 Planctomycetes bacterium RBG_16_41_13
AAGATGAAGACCTTTAAATATGTTATTGCTATATCAGCCTTTGTGTTTCTTTCCTTTATTGAAGCAACATCTTTGTTTGCTGGTGTTGGTGAGCATATTACTCCCGACCATTGGGATTACGAGGGTGAAAGCGGTCCCGATCATTGGGGGGAATTAAAGCACGAAAATTGCAAGTGCAAAACCGGTGATATGCAATCACCTATCGGTATTTCAGTAACTGAAAAAACCAAAATGGCTGATGTAATTTTTCATTATTACCCAACCCCTTTAAGAATCATAAATAACGGCCATACCATGCAGGTCAACTATGGAAGAGGAAGCTCAATATCCATAGGCCACAGGAAGTATGAACTCTTGCAGTTTCACTTTCATACACCAAGTGAACATATAATACATGGAAAATCTTATGATATGGAAGCACATTTAGTACATAAGGGTGAGCATGGAGAATTAGCGGTTATTGCGGTACTCATTGAGGAAGGCAAAGAAAATGCATTTATAAAAACCCTGTGGAGTTGCTTTCCAAAAGATGTGGGCAAGGAATATATTTTTGCTGATGTAAAAATATGCGCAAGTCAGATCCTTCCGAAGAATACCATAGGATATTATAACTATACTGGTTCGCTTACTACCCCACCTTGTAGTGAAATCGTGAATTGGTTTATCTTAAAATCGCCGATTGATGTCTCGAAGGCAGAGTTGGCGAAATTTGCTTCAATATTTAAGCATGATGCAAGACCGATTCAATCTGTTCATGGTCGGGTTGTCAAGGAAAGTGAATAGCAAATGGGGTCGGGGCTTTTCTGCCTTCAGGCGGGTTCAGGTTGCGACATGAATCCATGGGTTTATTGTTAGACTTGGGGCTTGGATGCGATTAGCGACGGAATCGGTCATGTAAAACGTGAAGTTCAGGTTACAAACCTGAACTCGCATGAAGAGATGAACCAACCGTGAAATAATATATTCCGCCCATAACTACAATATTGCATTTAAAGAGCTTCTCACAGAATATGATACACTTTGGGGCATTAACATAGACATCGATTGCCCCCTTTTCTAAATGTATGGAACACCTTTTTGAAATACTCAACCCGAATTTTCTCCTGAGAAATTCTTTATATGTAGGACTGGTGATAGGCTTTGTTTGTCCACAGGTAGGGATTTTCTTTGTATTGCGTCGCATGATATTGATGGGCATTGCGCTTCCCCAGGTATCAAATGCAGGGATTACCTTTGCATTCTTAATGCATACTTTGGGATGGCATTTTTTCCCTCATGTTGAATCTGAAAAGGCTATGGCGCTTACAGGTTCCATTTTTTTTACCATCCTTGCCATCTTTCTATTAGCCATTTTAGAAAGGAAAGGGAAAGGTTTTACAGAAAATCGCATTGGATTTACGTATGCCATTGCAGGGGCTGCATCTGTTTTATTTGTCTCATGGAATCCACACGGACATTCGGAGTTAATTTCTTTGCTAAAGGGAGAAATTGTTGCAATTCCGGATGCATATCTATGGTCAACGTTTGCAATTTATGGAATTATTTTTATTTTTCTCACCGGATTCCATCGTAATTTTATGTTAATTTCATTCGATAACGATATGGCAGTTGTCATGGGGAAAAAAGTTATTGTATGGGACATTTTACTTTTTTTAATCATCGGTATCGTTATATCTTTTGGTGTTATGGCGGTAGGCCCGATGGTTATTTTTGGGTTTTTGCTATTGCCCGCAATAACCGCAAGGATGATTACCCGCGGGATTTTCCCCTTTTGTATTGTTTCCTCAATCATTGGTGTTTTTGCCGCCTTTACCGGTTTTTATATTTCTTATTGTTTTGATTTGCCCATCGGCCCTATAGATGTAGCATTATTAGGGGCAATATTTTTTATCGCCTATATAATAAAAAAATGTATTCCGGGGAAATAACGTCCACTTACATTCCTTAAAAATTTCCAAATATTTACTTGATTATCACAATTTATTGGATACATTGGATAATTATAAATAATAACTATACTTTAAGAGGAGATGAAAGACCATGACACCTTCCCCAATAACACCCGATTCCGGCAATACCACAAATTCTTCAGGCTTTCCTGCCGAAAACATCAGGAAAGAAGAATCACGCAGAATAAAAGAACGATTGAAAGCAGAGGAAGAAAAGGTTGAAGGAACACCGGCAACGAAAAATGAAGCAAGAGCTAGCGAGGAGACTGAAAGGGAAGAAAAAAACAGAAGAATGAATGATTGGCAGCGGCGTGGGGATGAAAAAACAAAAGAAGCGGAAAACAGAGATCAAGCAAGAGTAACGCAGCCTGAAAAGAAAACACAAAAACCTTATTTTGAAACAGCGAATGCTGATAAAGAAACCGGCGCCGCTGATAATAATAGGAAGGACGATAGTGTAACGTTATCAAAAACCGCCGCAAGGTTAAATAATTTGGCAACACGGTTTGAAAACACAAACAACAGATTGTCTGTGCAGAGCAAAGATTGGGCAACCGACGAAGACGTCGCCTATCAACAATTACAAATAACAAAAATCATCATACAGCAACAGTCATCTGCGGCGATTTTTTCACAGGCTAACGTAAGGCCAGAGAAAGTCATTTCTCTTTTCCAATAAAACCTACGAACTGCAGGCAATGGAAGCCAGCAAGGCAGAGCCTTTGCAAAGAATATCTTCATCAATCAGAAATTGAGGACTGTGCAGCGGCTGGTTCGCACCCTTCTCCCTGTTCCCCGAACCAAGAAAAACAAAGGCGCCGTTTGTTTTCTCTAAATAGTAAGAAAAATCCTCTCCTCCGAATATCGGATCCATATTTTTTACCGCATCATCCCCAAACAACTCTTTAATTCTTCCGCGCACAAAATCGACCTGTTCCTGATGATTGTACAATACAGGATATCCCCCAAGATATTCAAATTCATAGGTAGCATTATTGTACGAAGTAATACCTTTAACGGTATCTTCCAGGAGTGATGGCAGCGCTTTCCTCACGTTATCATCAAGGGTTCTTGCTGTGCCAATAATTTTTACACGACCCGGAATAACATTACATGCCGTACCTCCTGAAATCTGACATAAGGAAATCACACACGTAGATAAAGGGTTTAATTTTCTAGATACAATAGTCTGTATCGCCAATATTATTTCCGCGGCGATAACAATGGGGTCTACACACAAATGCGGGGTTGCCGAATGCCCCCCTTTGCCATGAATCGTTATCACAATACGGTCAGTGGATGCCATTGTAGCGCCTGAACGCAATCCAAAAACCGAAGAGGGGATGCCCGGATCAATATGCAACCCGTAAATTTCATCCACCCCGTGCAAAGCGCCTTGTTCAATGAAATAAATTGCCCCCCCTGGCGGCTGTTCCTCACCGGGTTGAAAAAGGAATCTTCCCTGCCGTTTTAATTTATCTTTCAAAGATACCATAATCTTCGCCGCACCCAGCAACATTGCCATATGGGCATCGTGACCGCACGCATGAAATATTCCCTCACACGATGATTTATAGTCAACATCATTTTCTTCTTCAATCGGGAGGGCATCCATATCCGCACGAAAGGCAACTGTTCGCACGGCGTTAGCAACAGGCAAAGAGGCGATAATACCTGTTTTCGCAATGCCCGTTTGTACATGAAGCCCCATTTGTTTTAATTCCGCTGCAATGACTTTCGCAGTGCGGATTTCATTAAAACTCAATTCCGGGTGCTTGTGAAAATCCCTTCTCATCTTTACGATATAACCCTGCGCATCTCTGGCATGCGAAAGAATGCTTCGGATAATTTCCTTGCCTGGCATAATTAATAACCGTCTATATAAAAATTAGTAACACTTTAGTCTTTTGAAAACTCATGTAGTGCGACGAACCTCGTCGCACTACATATGACAATTTCCCGTTTCAAAAGACCCCGGCGGGTTCAGGTTTGTAAACCGTTCGGCTGAGCTCACGACGA
>MHYI01000171.1:3984-4946 GCA_001828295.1 Planctomycetes bacterium RBG_16_41_13
TTATTTGGCGAATAGCGCTCTATAGTATTACCCTGTAAAAACATCTTTTTTTTTGTAAGTTTTTCTTCGTGTCCTTTGTGTTCTGTATTCTTTGTGCCCTTTGTGGTTAAACTATTTTTGGTTGCGGCTATTGCTGCGATATGTATTTAATGGCAAAATCCCCCCTACTAGCAGTCAGGAACAATATAAAACGTGGGGGTTCAGGCTTCGTCGTGAGCTCAGCCGAACGGTTGCAAACCTGAACCCGCCTGGAGTCTATATAAAAATTATTATCATCGTAGTTGTTTTTTCTACCAAAGGGGAAATCCTTGTTCCGGGAATCGGGCGGGCGTACAATCTGCAATCGTAACATTTTAGTTTTTTGAAAAATTCCAATAATAACGATATTTACCGCGCTGTGTAGGGGCGAAGCATTTGCTATCGCTGGCATAAATACGTTCTTACCCAATCCGGCAAATGCTTCGCTCCTACTTTAAGCATCGCTCAGTAATTCATAGCCTCTCTTATTTGCAAACCCAAGTTTAAAGAGCTTGTCTGCGAGGGCGTCTTTTGTCAGTTTTTTATTTGCTGTTATATTCATCTTTGCTGATAACTCAATAAGGATGTCCTTTTTATATTTTGTTAGTTCTTCAAGGATTTTTTCCGTGGGAATACCTTCTAAATGCTGTTGTAAAGCGTTAACATCAATGGGACTGCTTTTGGTTTTACTGGATTTGGCCTTCTTGGGAAAGATCATTTCGGCAAGGAGGGGGTTTTCTTTCAGTGTGTCAAAAAAGGATACCAATGAATGGATGGAGTTGGACACATGGAGAGATTCCGATTTATCGGGAAAACGCCCAATGCTTTCCCGCAATACCTCAAGTTCCTGTATTATCTCCTGGATGATTTGTAATATTCTTTGCCATTCATCCTTATCCGGGAGTAATGACAAACATTCTTTTACCTTTGTTAAAGTATCTGCC
>MHYI01000171.1:5059-6761 GCA_001828295.1 Planctomycetes bacterium RBG_16_41_13
TTAAAAACACAGGAACCGCCAGCGCAGAGGACTCGGTATAGCCGGTACCCCATGAAACATAGTTTTCAAAACATAAGGAGCTATAAGCTGCACGCAATTCGTTTATTTTATCCTTATGGGTACTTACAATACCCTGTCCGGCGGTACGTACCAGGGTGAATACGATCCCTTTATGCTTTATATCATGTGATTCCGTGTTCGTCAAAAGACATTTGTGGTTCATCGTACTCTGTAATTCCCTGATTTTCCTGATGAGCATCTTTATTCCTATGGTTGACATGTGGTCTGGTATTGTTGCAATGACATAGAAATCGCTTGCGGCAAGTGCATTTTGAGTTGCCAGATAGAGGTTTGGGGGGCAATCAATGAGGATATAATCATAGTTGTCTTTTATCCTGTGAATGGCATTTTCCAGTACATGACGTTGTTCTATGTAAAAAAGTGCATCTCGTATATCACCTGAAGTATCAATGCGAAACAAGTCTTTTAACCCCTTGATTGTTCGTCTGAAGATTTGAAGTTGTTCCTGATAAAAACCTGACTCTATCTTCCGCCATGTTTTTGACGCCAATTCAATATCGATTCCCATTAAATCAATATCAGAGGGAATCAGGTCAAGATTTCGCACCACATCCTTTTCGATTTTACCCTTTGCAGGTAATTCCACAGGAGATTTCCATATAATGTGTTCAGTTTGGCAGATGTCAAAACTATCCTTCAGATATGATTCAAAGAGTTTTGCGATTGTCCCGTTATTCTTTTTAAATACCTCCCATCTTTCAGGCGCAACACATAAAAAGGTCAGGTTGGTTTGAGGATCTATATCGATAAGCAACACCTTTTTGTTGTGGTACAGGGCAAGGGCGCATCCAATATGATAGGTGGTGGTAGTTTTGCCAACGCCGCCTTTGTAATTAATGAAAGAGGTAACTTTTCCCATAACAAACCCTCATATATATTGTTTAAGATGTCTGTAAACGTAATAATGGCAACGACGGTGTATTAACTGTCAATATTTCAACATGTGACATAATAATACCATTTATGGCCGTTGCCAACATTATTTTGCCTCTTCTTTTGTAACACTTTAGCAGTTTGAAAAAAATCTCACCGCAAAGGCGCAAAGGACGCAAAGATGTTATGTAAATTTAAACAGAGTCTCATGCAAATATGCAGGAGAAGAGTAGAGTAGAGAAAGAAATAAAAAATATATTTAAATGTTTTTTTTGTTTTCTCTCGGCGCCCCTCGTATTATGGTTTTTGTTTTCCCTTTGCGTTCTTTGCGCCTTTGCGGTGAGATTACGTCCTTTACAATTTTCAAAAGACTAAATTGATACAAGGTGTTACGTTTTGTTTTGTTTTGTTTTGTTTTGTTTTGTTTTGTTTTGTTTCAAACCAAAAGTTCATTACAAACAATGCGAAACAGAATTATCAAAAGAGGCGAAAACGAGAATCCCTTGAAAAGCCTGAATGCGCTGTTAGAATAAGAATGTTTTGTTACTATTTTAAAAAATCTGAAGACACATTAAAAACCTTGAAAATAAATACAAACCATTTGCAAATAATTGCCAAAATCCTTACTGAAAAGCTGAGGCGCTGGAAAAATTATTTGCCGGTAATAAACCTCATATTGCTTGTCAGCTTTTTAGGCATGGTTGGCATAAGTGTGCTTTTGGTATATAAGCCTCCTGAGGATACGATA
>MHYI01000172.1:0-1927 GCA_001828295.1 Planctomycetes bacterium RBG_16_41_13
ACTTTCTTTCGCCAGCGTGTCCCAATCTCCTTCTTGTATTGGTAATGAAAGGCCGGAATATTCATTTGCAATATTTAAATACTTTCGGTACAAGCCAACAAGGGTTTTTATGAAAGCATCTTCATAATATTGCGCCTCGATCCTCAATGCCTTTACGCCTGTTTGTACAAATGCGCCAAGATACGGCAATACGCAAATATCCCTGGCGAGTAAAATGTGATTACGGCAGTATTGATCCGTTTCAATAGGGCGTATTTCACCCCTTTCATCTTTCAGCGCGTATCCCATGTATTGGCAGACCTGCCTGCAGTGATCTTTTTTATGTGACCTCGATGTAAGCATGGCAGGGATACAATGTTCAAGAATCATGCCTGCAACAGGGCCATGGGCAACGCATTCAACGGGGACTGCTGCATTTTGTACCAATTGTTTCAGCGTTGAATAAGAACACTCTAGTGAAGCGGTGACGCCGTAAATCCCTCTTTTTTCTAAAAAGTTCAGGGCAGTGGAGTTGAGTATGTTTAACGAATAATCCGCAACAGGTTTTAATCCATATTCTTTTGCCAACCTTACGGTTCCAAGATTGTGAACAAGGACGCCATCCACTTCCAGTGAAACTGCTTGCTCATACAGCCATCGAACGTCGTTCATTTCTATTGCGGTTGTTATGCGCGGAGTGCCGAATCTTATTATTTTTCCTGCGTCTTTTGTCCTGTCACATGCTTCTTTCCGCAGTAGCTTTGTCCATACCTGTTTTCTAAACTGTGAGCCTTCAGCATTAACGATAATCTGGTCAGCGCCTTCCTCCAGCGCTGCAATTAAAGCGCTCATTGACCCTACGTTTACCGATAACTGAGGAATAGCGGTTATTTCATGCTCCATAGAATAGTGTTCTGCCGTTTCGAAAGGATTATCATAGATATCCTCTTTTACAAGCGACCTTTCTTTTGCCGCGCGGCTTAAAAAAAGAGGTTCACGTTCCCCGGAAATATCAACAAGAGAAGCGGAGGATGGCGTAAAGGACATTGCCGTTGTAAAATCCCGCACACGGCTCTGATAAAGCTGCTCGTATGAGGAAGAATTCATAGCGTAGGACATTGGGTCATCCCTGTAAGTATCAATGGCGTGTCGATAGATACCTACAATTTCTCTTAAATAATCTGCGTGTCTCATCCTCCCCTCGATCTTAAACGAGCATACACCTGCATGGATAAGGTCAGGGATGTGTTTCAGCAAACACATGTCTTTTATTGCAAGCAGATAACCGGAAGGCAAATTGCCTATTGTTTGTCCCGAATTACTTTCCACGAGTGTATAATGCCATCTGCATGGTTTCATACATTCGCCGCGATTCGCGCTTTTGCCAAAAAGCACCCCGCTGGAATAGCATTGTCCGCTATGGCAAATGCAAAGGTCGCCATGAATGAAATACTCAACCTCAATGTCCGCCTTTTCATGGATTTCCTTTACAAGGGAAAGAGGGATATCCCTGGACGTAACAATACGTTTGACTCCCTGTTCCTTCAGCGTCAAGGCAGATTCAACATTATGAATGTTCATCATTGTGCTGATGTGAATTGGTATCGAAACATCCATGTTTTGTATTGCGTGAAGCACGCCCAAATCCTGGACTATTATTGCGTCAATGTGTATTTCCTGTAAAAATGCAAGGTAATTGGCGAGCGTTGCAAACTCTTCATTGCCGAGAAGGTTATTAACAGTAAGGTATAGTTTTACATTTCGTGAGTGTGCGTATGTGACTGCTTCGGCAATTTGTTCGTCGGTAAAATTAAAATCAGACCTGTGCAGTCTCATATTAAATCTCTTGCCGCCAATATATACGGCATCCGCTCCCGATTCTATTACTGTGGTAAAAGCGTCCCATCGCCCGGCAGGCGCAAGCAGTTCAACGGTATCATTTATTTGT
>MHYI01000172.1:1967-2112 GCA_001828295.1 Planctomycetes bacterium RBG_16_41_13
TTCGCTTCAAGTCCGGACAATAGTGTGGGATTTTTAATGCCATCCTGAAAAATACCGAGCGATTTTGCCGTATTTGTCGGTGCAATACGTACCGCTTCATCCCTTTCAAACATATTTGGGATAAAAAAAGATTCATCCAGTCTAT
>MHYI01000172.1:2413-3153 GCA_001828295.1 Planctomycetes bacterium RBG_16_41_13
CCAATCGTTCCAGTAAAGGGGGGGTTGTGTAAAGAACTTCTATGTGCTGACGCTGTAATATATCAAGCGCCTGTTCAATTATGTGGTTGATATATCGTTTGTATCCCAGTGACCCAGGGTCTAATTTTTTTAGCCAGCGGGGGTCAAGGTCTATGGAAAAGGGATCCATACTCCCCATGCTGTTCGCAACAGGACCTACTGCCTTTCCTATAATATGAGGTCCCCCTGGCCCTGCCCATAGCCAGTTTGCCTTTTTGGGGAATCCTCTTTTTTCTGCGATATACCTGAACCAGTCCACAAATATTACCGCAAACTCTTCCTTTAAATATGCAGTCACTTTCGGCTGACCAGTCGTCCCCGCAGTTTCCCCCAGAATAAACTGTTCCTTATTTTTAAGATAAAGATGCGGAATGAAATACTCCAATGGAAAACGGCGAAGGTCATTTTCTTCCATAGGGCCAATCAACCGCAGGTCTTCAAATGATAAAATATCTTTTCTCGCGTCAATCCCTGCTTCTTTTTCCTTTTGAAGCCAGTACGGCGAACCATTGCATGGATCGAAATGGAGAGAGACAATGTATCGTACCCATGCATCTAAAGGCATCCCATACCATTTGGCGCTCTGGAGAGGTAAAAGAGCTGAATGCTGATTTGCGGCAACGCTTGCCTTCTCCTGTCCATTGTGAAAATCATATAACACACTTTTCCGTTGTGATTTTCCCACCAGGTACGGAATCACG
>MHYI01000172.1:3241-3790 GCA_001828295.1 Planctomycetes bacterium RBG_16_41_13
TCATGTTACGCAGTAAGAAAAATGTTCAATATTCAATTCTCAAATGGTGGATCATTTTGCCTTTATTCTTTTACATTGAGCCATGAGCCATCAGCTAGATGCACTTGTTTAGCATTTCAATCATTTTGTCATTAGAATTTATTTCGGATTTCGGATTTCGCGTTTCGGATTTCACCATTTTTTGGTTTCAACAGCATCAGGCAGCTTGGCGATAGTAACAAATCTGATACTAGTGCGCTGAGCATTGTAATACCGGTAAGTACTCCAAAATATTGTATCGGTTTAAAACTGGAAAAGGAAAATACCATAAACCCAAATGCGGCGGTTATTGAGGTAAAAACGGCAGCCCTTCCCACCCTGAACATCGTGCGGCAGACCGCTTCCTGATAATTGCCGTCAAGGGACAACTCTTTCCTGAATCGATAAAATATATGTATCGTGTCATCCACCGATATCCCCAGTGCAATGCTTGCTATCATAATGGTAGCAGCATCGAGTCTCATGCCGGCAAATCCCATCAGGCCAAGTGTCATCGTTATGGGAATCAGA
>MHYI01000172.1:3829-6135 GCA_001828295.1 Planctomycetes bacterium RBG_16_41_13
AGTACGATGGTTGTGGCAATAAACATAAGAATAAACGCCAGAGAAAACGAGTAAATCTCGCTCCGGAGAATATTGTCCTGTACATTGATCAAAAGCGGAACAATACCCGTTACGTGCCATGACAGTGAAGCCGTGTTTAAACGGGTATGTATGAATGCTTTTACTGATTCAATGATGGCTTGATATCTGTTTGAACCGACTTGTTTCATCCTTACGGAAACCCTTGCATCGGAATGTTCCTGAGTATAAAGGGTATCAACATAGGTATCGCCATAGAGGGAAGCAAGTTTTACGTAATCCGCAGAACGCTTTTCCGATGGAGGCAGGGTATAAAACTCCTTCTTATTATTATTGAGTATCTGGTGTGTTTTCATGATGTAGTCGGCGATAGAAATTGAATGTGTTATTTCAGGTATTCCGTGCAGATGTTTTTGCAGTGCAACAACAGCGTTCAGGATATTTGGTTGAAATATGCTTGTGCCGCCGGACGTTTCAGCAACAATCTCAACAGGCAGCAAACCCGTTAGATGTTTTTCAATATAGGTATTGTCCCTTGCAATACTGCTCTTTTCGGGGAAAGAGGTCATAAGGTCTGATTCCAGCCTGAGTTTTGTAATACCGATTACCGAAATAATGAAAACAGCAAAACCTGCTGAAAGGAGGATCGTTTTGTTCTTCACCGTAAACTGCCCTATTTTATAAAACAAGGGCATAGCATAGTCGTTGCGGGAGGAGACATTCACACTGCGCTCCTTCTGCAGGGGAATGAAAGAAAGCAGTATTGGTACAAGCGTTATACTGACGATATAAGAAAGAATCGCACTGCCGCTCATAAATAAGCCCGTGATAAAAACAGGGGGAATGCTGCTCGTCATGAGAGATGCAAAACCAATGGCGGTAGTAATACTTGCCATAAGAACCGGAATGCTGACGTGCTGCAGTGTTTCGTAAATCCGCCTTTCGTGGTAATAGTAATTAATTAACCGGATAGAAGTTGAAAGTGAAATGATAAACGTCAGCGGGAGCAGCATGTTTGCTATCATATTCATTGTCTGCCCCGCTAATACAAATATCCCTGTAATCCAGGTAATGCAGACGCCTACCGTTACAACAGGGATTACTACCCCTGAAATAGTACGAAACAAGCCGCCCAGCACAACAATGGATACGATAAACATCAGGGGGGTAAATTTCTCCATGTCTTTTTTTGACATACGGTCAAGTTCTGCATTTACCACCGATGGTCCTGCAAGATAATACGGGTGTTGTTTCTTTGTTGTATTAACAGATCTCATATCTGTTTCTTTAAGTACTTTTTTTACATCAGCCACCAGCTTCTTTCGCGCTTCAGGGCCTGCGCATTTTACCGTGGCGACAATTGCCGTGGTTCTGCCGTTTTTGGAAATAATCGTATTCTGGTAAACAGGATCAGTGCGTACCTCCTGTTTAAAGACGTTCATTACCGAACGGTGCCCATATGTCTTCAGTTTTTCCTTAAAAAGCGGCGATGTGACCTTGCTTTTGAATACATCCGCCAGTGAGACAACCCTGACAATCCCCTCGAGATTTTTAATCCTTCCGGCAAGCGTACTGATCTGCTGCATATATTCCCTGCTAAAAAGATTGACCGCACTGAATGCAACCACCAGAAACTCTTCGTCCCCGAATTTCTTTAAAAACTCATTGTAGTACGCTAAATCTTTATCATCTTCTGAAAGCCAGATTTCTATGGAATTGTCCGTCTTCATCCCTTTGGCAAAGAAACCCAAAAAAGCGGTGATGATGAAAACGCACACCAAAATGGCAATTCTGTATGAAAGAAGTATGTGAAGATATCTTTTCACGGTATTTTAAAATTAATGACAAAAATTACAGCTTTTCGAACTAATCTCCATCGTTTTGGCAACCAGTTTCCCATTTTTAACGGAAGCGTTTACATACACCTGTACCCCTGATACCATGTTATCAAATGAAATCTTTCTGGAACTCATAGTAACGCTGGAGAGACCGCTGGCGTCAATTTCCTGTCCGAGGAGTTCAAATGTCTTTTTTGACGTGTCTACCTGCCTGGTTTCTCCGGAAAATCGCCCGTCATACTTTTTATTCAATTTTACCGGTTCCTTCACCTTGCTTGCCTCAATAACACTTGAACTGCCTGCATCTCCCTTGACTTTCACTGTGTCTCCCACTTCAAGGTCTGCGAATGTAGGATCATCGACCCCTTTTATACGTAGTTTCGCGTCAATGCAATTTACCTCCACGAGATCATCCATCAGCATGATTGTTTCATTCGTTTCGTCAAGACT
>MHYI01000172.1:6277-6608 GCA_001828295.1 Planctomycetes bacterium RBG_16_41_13
ATGTTTTTTTAATATTTGTTTTGCCTGTCAAATAGAACCAATTTCAATTTTCTGTAACACTTTAGCAGTTTGAAAAAAAACTCACCGCAAAGGCGCAAAGGACGCAAAGATGTTATGTAAATTTAAACAGAGTTTTTCCTTTGCGTTCTTTGCGCCTTTGCGGTGAGATTACGCCCTTTACAATTTTCAAAAGACTAAATTGATACAATTTTCTTGATGGCGGGAGTTTCATCCTGCTGCCCCTAATACTACTGCTGCAAAGTAACGAGCGGTTAAGAATTGAATAAACGATTTATTTACATATACCCGACCAGTATATTCATCTTCAACG
>MHYI01000172.1:6662-7803 GCA_001828295.1 Planctomycetes bacterium RBG_16_41_13
ACTATGGAGAGGAACGTTGCGCTGTCCAGAAGGAAGGCGCATGTCGGATTATCAATCGTTCTTTTTGTTACCTCTTTTACAAAACCTTTTTCTATTACAACATTCCAAATCCCCTCATCATCATCGGTTATACGAAATTGGATAATGGCATTCAGGGTATCGATTTTGGGACGGGGGGATTTGTTTACCCTGTCCATGAATAGTGACTCAAAATATTCCCTGTGCGTAAATATTGCGGGTATCTCAGGCCTTTCGCTCATATGTTTAACACCAAACAATTGTTACCGGTCTCCTGGTGATCTCCTGCTCTTTCCCGTTTATCTTCTCTTTCTTTGTATTCCCTGGCGACTCCTTTCTTTCCCCATTTTGTTTGTATTGCGTATTGAATACTACGGCTAATAAACTCCTGTGTTATTAATGGACAGTCTATTTTTGCACCTGCGAGAAATGCCCTTGTGTTTGCAGAATCAAAGCAAGCCTCTCCAAACATGTATGGCTGAAACGCCTTGTTTCTTCTGAAAAAACTTCTTTCCAATGCATTTGGTGCGGAGGCACGGAATTCATGTTGCGGGACGATGCTTATGCGGTAAATACCGGTGGCAACTTTTAACCATTCTGCAATTTCTTCTATTGTAGGTGGAGAGGGGTTGACAATATGAAATATTTTGCCTGCGGCCTCCTCTTGTTGGGAGATATGAAAAATAGCGTTTGCCGCATAGTCTATCGGGATAAGATTTATCGTGCTGTGTTTATCGCCGGGTATTCTCAATGAAGCAGGACGCACCCCATGCCTTTCGTGAATAAGGCGGTCATTTCCTGATTTCTCTCGTGTTTCATAATCATTAAGATAAACAAGCTCTCTGCAAAACGCATAAATAGTATCGTAGTTTTTTGTGTACCCCGTTTTTGAATCGCCGGCAATAATACTGGGACGGTAAACGGTTAAGGGAATACCCTGCTGTTCCGCAAAGGAAGAGATGCGTTTTTCCGCCTCATATTTTGATTGTTCATAGGTATTATTGAATTTCTGCCCTTTCTCCAGCTCATGTTCAAAGACAGTTCCTCTTCTGTTTCCCGCCACATATGCGGTGCTTACATAATGAAAACGCTTGATTTTTTGCCGGGCGCAGAATCCGGCGAC
>MHYI01000172.1:7873-8897 GCA_001828295.1 Planctomycetes bacterium RBG_16_41_13
GCACCACCATGTCAACAGCGCCTGCCAGCCGTAAATAATCTGCTTCAGATAATCCCAGATTTTCTGTTGAAATATCTCCTTCAAGTAGTTCAATACGATCAGAAAATGCATTTCGTTCCTCTGTTGTTTTATCCGGGAAGATTTTATCCATCTTCTCCTTTAACGGCGCTCCCCGTAGATTTCTTGCAATAATCTTGAGACTATATCCTTCCTCAAGATATTTACCCGCAAGGCGACCGCCAAGGAAACCGGTTGCTCCCGTAATAAGCAGTGTTTTCATTCTCATTGTTTTTGCTAATGGTATTATTTTCACAGGAATAAAAAATGTACGCCGTTAACTTAAGCAATGATAATGCCATGTATTGTATGAATCTGCTGTAGAGTTGTATGACAATAATACATCGATACTTATGGGAAATGGTTTTTATTTTCCGGAGAAAACGGCGGCTTTTTGAGGGCTAAAATGTGTAACAATTACAGGAGTTATTTGTAATTATTACAATCGTTGTAACAATTTAGTTTTTTTGAAAAATTCCAAATAGTGAAAATCCTTCAAATGTAACGATGTGCGAAAATTGTTTGTCTGGCAGGGGATTATTTTTACCTGTTTGCACGATAAGAATGGTTTCAGGGTTAACGAGTGATGACTGAAGGTCAAAATGGATATCCGGCGCTTCCTTTACGTTCCTCGCATCCCAGTGCGGCAGATAATAATCGAAAAACCTTTTTCCCCCATCAAAGCAGTAAATTCTGACAGAGGTATTTTTAAAATGTGTTTCAATATACTGAATGAGTTGTGTTGATGCCGGGACGCTGCGGCGATGGTCAATAATTGCAGTGAGAGAAAGAAATGAAGTGATAATAATAAGCGTTGTAACAAGGATCAGAAAAGGCTTTTTCCCACAAACTTCGCATATTTTCCCTAATCCAAACGCAATACCCATTAAGATTAATGGGAGCAGCGGCAGGAAATGGCGTGTGTTTGCAACGTTTTGCCCAAAGATTATCCAAATCATGTAGGGAA
>MHYI01000172.1:9102-9355 GCA_001828295.1 Planctomycetes bacterium RBG_16_41_13
ATCGGTAAAATGTCCATGGGTAAAGGAAAAAGCGTGGTAAAAAAAAGGGGTTATACCCGTGTAATTTATTTGAGGAATAAACCACAGGCATATACCGGCGAAAAATCCTGTGACTCCGAAAAAGATACTATTCATCTCAATATGTATCCGGTGAAAGGCGTAGTACAGCAAAGTTCCCATCCATAAAAGAACAAAGGGAAAATACGAAAGCCTGACCCCAAGGCCGATACCTAAAAACAAGCTGCCAAAGAAA
>MHYI01000172.1:9542-9750 GCA_001828295.1 Planctomycetes bacterium RBG_16_41_13
TTTCTGACTGCATCCAGCATAAAGGATTTATTATGTAAAGGATAGCTGTCAGGATAGCTGTTTTTTCAGCAAACATACTGCGGGCGAGAAAGGAGAGAGGAAATATCGTGAGGCTTCCCAAAAATACGCCCGGCATCGTCAGCGCTGCAACATCGCTGCGAAATACTTTTAAAAACAAAGACGATAGAAAAATATATACCGGATAGCC
>MHYI01000172.1:9870-10012 GCA_001828295.1 Planctomycetes bacterium RBG_16_41_13
TAAAAGAAAATTGCATAAAAGGTGTACCGGAAGACAAATGAATGGCGGGATAATGTAAGGATGGTTAACGTTCCTTAAAATGAATGGGTCTGTTCCGCGCGACCCAACCTACGTAATTACTCCGCTCAACACGACGAAGTCG
>MHYI01000173.1:0-11724 GCA_001828295.1 Planctomycetes bacterium RBG_16_41_13
ATAACCTACGACCTGATCATAATCACCGGTAATATCACCACTGGTTTCGTATCGTACCAGTTCTGCCTTTTTAGCCCCGCGTTCTTTAGAGCATACCAGCATAGTAACCGTTGGGTAAATGCCGCACATCGTAATGTGCATATCATGAACCCTGCTATACAGACCGTCCTCGTTAAGGGCTAGGACTTCATCGATGGCAATCCTGTCTTTCCTGTTAGCCGAGGCCTGTGACTCGTGGTGCGTCATGTCAGAAGAAGCCACCACCAGCGCATCCGGGCATAATTTCTGCAACACCTGAGATAAACTTTTCCCTATATTTTTTAGGTCTACGATGTTCCGGGAAGAAATAACCATCACAACGATTTTAATACCGGGATTAAAGTATTGGATAAACGGTATCTGCACCTCTGCGGCGTGCTCGTACAAATGTGCTTCCTGGTCTTTCTCAACAAGGTCGCAGACATGCACCAGTTCATCCACTATCTTTTCATCTACCTCGACATCCCCCAGGGGTGTGCGCCACAACCCGGCAGGCCAGATGGAATACGGCACACCATAACCTGTATGATTGGGCGCTAATATAACTACGGTATCAGGTATTTTAATCCTGGAATAAAGATTCCCTGCAACACGCCCTGAATACACATATCCGGCATGCGGAGAAACGATGCCTAAGACGGCTTGTTTTTTACAATCCCTGACCACAAAACCTTCGATATCGCTCTTTAACTGGTTTGCATCTCCGCTATAAAAACTGCCCGCCACAGCAGGACGTCTTATCATAAACTTCTCCACTATATTATTTGGTGGATTTATACTTGGCTTTTTTACCTGTAAATTAAATATAATACAGCTATAATTTAACATGGCATTATGAAACAGTCAAACTTCTTTTAAATTGATTTTTTATTTGAAAGATACGTATATAATGGTTTAGAATTTTGAAATTAGTATACGTAAAGGAATTTAAAAAACTGAAATTCATTGTCATTTAAGGAGTTAGATTTTGGCTAAGGCATTGGCTTTATTATCGGGTGGTTTAGACAGTACCCTGGCTATCCGTGTCATTCAGCAACAGGGAATTGAGGTAATTGCCCTTAATTTTGTGACTGTTTTTTGTCGCTGCACGTCTCATGGGAGTTGCAAACTCGAGGCTGTAAAGGTTTCTGAAAAGTTTGGAATACCAATTAAGGTCATCAACACGACGGAACGATTTCTGGAACTCGTCAAAAAACCCAAGTTTGGATATGGAAAGAATATGAATCCCTGCATCGATTGCCGGATTAATATCTTTCGCATAGCGGGGGAATACATGCGTGAGATTGGCGCTGATTTTATTATTACCGGCGAGGTGTTAGGACAAAGACCCATGTCCCAACGAAAAGAAGCGATGAAGATTATCGATAAGGAGGCGAACCTTACCGGACTTGTTTTGAGACCTTTGTGCGCCAAGCATATGGAACCTACTATCCCTGAGAAATTGGGAATTGTAGATCGAGAACAATTGCTTCAGATTCGGGGACGCTCCAGAAAAAATCAGATACAGCTTGCCGATGTGTTCCAAATCAAAGACTATCCGTGCTCTGCCGGCGGGTGTTTACTTACCGATCCTGAGTTTGCGCATCGTATGCGGGATTTGGTCAATACCTGTGATGCCAATGTCAATGATGTCAATTTATTAAAGGTTGGAAGGCATTTCAGGCTCGACCAACAAACAAAGGTTATTGTCGGCAGAAATGAGGAGGATAACACAAGGCTTGATTCGCTATCAAAGGAAGGAGATGTCCTGTTAACCCTGGTTGACATGGTAGGACCTCTTACCCTTATCCGGGGGGAAATCACCGAAGAAAAAATTCAGACTGCTGCGCAAATTACTGCCAGGTACGGAAAGTCACACGTTTTGCCTTCAGTAAAAGTATCTGTGAAACAGGTGGGAAATAATGACACGGAGAGGTTCGTGGAAATTACACCAATGAGCCAGGAAGAAGTGGACAAACTCATACTAAAAAAATCTCAAACCAGTAACGTCTGTTGAGGAATATTTTCAGATGAATTTCAATGTAAAATTCAAAAACCCATTTAAACGCCTCGGAAATGCGACCGGGGTAGATTCTGGCGTCAGAAAAAAGACATTTATTAAGACCGATAAGCAAATATACACTATCATCGGAATTGCCTTTGCGGTTTCAGCCGTTGCCCTTTTATGTTATTGGCTTTTGAAGGAAAGGCCTTACAATGATAAACTCCTTGCGGAAAAAGACGAATTGATTAAGACCTTAAAATTCACACGGGATAAGTTGAAAAAAATTCATGAAAATACCGTAGCCAGTTACGAAGAAAGATTAAAAAATGAATACATTCCAAAATCAATTTATGACGATAAAATCAATGACTACGAGCAAAAACTAACCTCTTACAAAGATAAATACATTTCCAAAGAAGAACATGAAAAACAGGTAGCAGAATTAGAACAGCGCCTTAAAGAAGAATCTTTATCTGAAGAGGGTACCTCCAAAAAAGATTTTGAACAAAAAATCACTGCGCTGGAACAAAAGGTCTCTATTCTGGAAGACAAAAATCTCGATCTAAAAGAAACGCTCGAAAAATCCGCAGAATTCATTAAAGGAGAAAAAGATGCGTTGGAAACGATGCTTCTGCTTGAAAGAAAAAAGGCATTAATTCCTTCTCTGGTCCTGCCTGAAACTAAAAATAATGCACTGACTGCCGATGCATTAAAAAAATTAGTGGCCATAAAAGAGAAGTTAAAAAATATTGACGAAATGAATCTTCCTTTAAAATCTGAAACGTATTTTGGGATGGGTCTCGTTTCCTACTACAACAAACAACTCGACGAAGCAATTGAACAATGGGAAAATGCAGTATCTTTGAACAAAAACAACCTCAAGGCATACATCTGTCTTGGGATTGTTTATAACGAAGAAAATATGTCTGACAATGC
Source organism: Planctomycetes bacterium RBG_16_41_13 (assembly GCA_001828295.1). The sequence goes on from MHYI01000173.1 coordinate 2,960, forward strand.
AATGAAAATCCTGAAACACGCCCTCGATATCAACCCTAAATATGCCACCATACATCTTACGCTAGCCCGTATCTACGAGCAAAAAGGGGTATTGGATGACGCTATTTATGAATACTTGAAAGTGCTTGAAATCGACCCGGAAACCGTGGATATCCATAACAAACTTGGAATTCTTTACGAAAAAAAGGGGTTGAAAGAAGAGGCTAAAAAATCTTTTGCTCAGTATGAAAAATTAAAGGGGGGAAAATAAACAATCCTGAACAGCAAATAAAATATACTTGAAATCACTCTAAAAGAACAAGTCCGTATATATTAACCTCATCAAGTTTATTCTTAAGCGTTTCTATTTTTAAGTTGTGATTTCTCGCCGTTTGATAGACATCGATACCGCACGCCTCCATTGACGGCCTTGCCTCCGCTGTACGCACACAGGCTGAGGCAGTCTCGCAATTTTCGCACAATTTACAAGGTCCTGCGCCAAGGCCGAAGGCTTTGTAAAATCCAAGAGAAAATGAGTGCTTTTCTATTTCTGCAGTAATATAACGCATCTGCCAACTCAAGTGACCATGGAGGAGTAATGCTTTATTATATTCCCCAAGAATTTTTTTCATTTCTTCATAAGTCGGCGCATGAGGCGGGCAGGTTAGTTTTTTCCCATACTCATCGCACCCGTATTTGCATTTCAGTTGAACCCACCGTGCAACTACAATGGTATTCGTATGGATAACGAAAGCTTTTTCACAGCCAAGTTCCATGGACTTCTTAATCAATACGTCACACAAACCGTTGGAATCAAGGTGTGATGTAATATCCGTCTGAATGTCAGGTACAGCCGAATCCTGGGTATGCATAAATAAGTCTCCATAGCGCAGCGAAGCCGCAACTAAAGCGCCCCCTTATCCCTTCCCCTTAGAGAATGAAAACCTCTGAGCGGAACTATTAGCTTTGCAATGCCGTGTTTATCTGTGTCCAAAACTAAGTGAATCGCACAGCCGTTTTGCCTCGGAAAGTTTAATATGCCCGGTGTACAGCGCCTTTCCGATAATCATGCCCGCAATGGGTAAACGACTGAGCGCCTCAATGTCTTTCAGGGATGATATCCCCCCCGATGCAATAACCGGGGTTTTTACAGCCAACAAGAGTTCTTTTAAACTTGAAATGTTCGGTCCTTGCAGCATGCCATCCTTTGAGATATCCGTGAAGATTATTGCGCATGGTGACGCCTTCTCGATTTCCCTGGCAAAGTCAACGGCCGTCCATTCGCACAGGGAAGTCCAACCTTTCACGGCCACCTTGCCATTTTTTGCGTCAATTCCTACTGCAATACGGTCTGGAAATGTCTTGCAGAGTTCATCTACCCACGATGGTGAATCAATGGCCTTTGTTCCTACAATTACCCGATCTGCGCCCAGATCGAGCATTGTTTTAATGGATTGGGTAGTCCTCAGACCCCCACCAAATTCAATAGGGACTTTTATCTGTTTAATGATTTGTTCGACAATGGTAAGATTTTTGGGAACGCCGTCAAAAGCTCCGTCCAGATCAACTATATGCAGATAGTCAGCGCCCTGATCTTCCCAGGATTTAGCCACCTCTACAGGGTCTTCGGAAAAAACCGTTTCAGCGTCCTTTTGTCCCTGGGTCAGTCGGACACACTTACCACCCTTTAAATCAATAGCTGGAATGATTAACATAATTATATTACAAATTACCGAAGTTCCTGAGTATAGCTAACCCGTATTGCTGGCTTTTTTCGGGGTGAAATTGCGTTGCAAAGATGTTGTTAAGCCAAACCATTGATGTGAAACGCACACCGTAGTCCGTTTCCGTAGCGATGACGCTGTTATCCTCCGGACAGACGTAATAAGAATGCACAAAATACATATAGGTATTACAGGGAACGTTTTGCAGGAGGGGATTATGTTCTTTCCGAAAACTTATCTGATTCCAGCCCATGTGTGGAATCTTCAATTTTTCTTTTGTCCCATTTTCAGAAAATTTAAAACGAATAACTTTGCCGGGAATAATGCCTAACCCTTCGTGTTCCCCATCTTCATAACCTTTGGAAAATAACAACTGCAACCCAAGACAAATTCCCAGGAACGGTTTGCCCGATTGGATATAATCCACAATTGGTTCTATCAATCCCCTCTGCCCAAGGCCATCCATAGCGTCACGAAAGGCACCCACTCCCGGAAGTACCAGTTTGTCTGCGTTTTTAACTTCCGCAGGGTCGTCGGTAACCTTGACATCAAAACCAAACCGTTCAAAACCCTTCTCCACACTCCGGAGATTCCCCATCCCGTAATCTACAATTACAATCATGTCAAACTCTAGCCGCCGCCTCTTGGCACTATTACAAACTCCACACGCCGGTTTTTGGCCTTTCCCGTTTTCGATTTGTTGTCCGCTAAAGGCTGGTATTGTCCGAATCCAGCAATGTAAACTCTGGTGGGAGAAACGCCGCATTCTTCAACCATGTAATGGAGAACGGCAGCAGCCCTTGCAGCAGATAATTCCCAGTTTGTTTTGTATTTGTCCTTTTGTCTCAGAACAGGGTCATTGTCCGTATGGCCTTCAATTCTGACTATTTCACCCGCTGCGGATGTCTTCAGTATGCCGGCGATTTTCTTGAGTGTCGCTTTGGATTGAGGCCGTAACGTGGTTTGTCCGGAATCAAACAATACAGCGCCGGGCAGCAATACAGAAACAGTGCCGTTCTTTATCCTTACGGTCGCCCCTGTGCCTTTTAATTTCGCTTCGAGATCCCTTCTTGTATTCTCAAGCCGATTTACCTCGCTTTCATACCTGCTCGCCTTTGATGATAAGTCTGCATTCTCCTGCTGCAGGCCGGATATGGTTTCATTCAACTGCTGATTTTCCTGCCGCAGCTTTTTCGTCTGACCACAACCTGCACCCGCTATCAGTATTCCTACTATCCCAACAAGACAAAGACCACGCGCCACACCATGTTCTTCTAACATATGTCCTTTCCTCCTTTCACAATAAAGAAATTTTAACCACACAGGAATTCGGTATTTTTACGTTCGGTAGTATCATGAATGGAATCCAGAAAATAATACGACAAAAAGTTGAACATATACATTAACGAGTCCTATAAAATAATCTTGCATGAGGATACACACCAGCGTAGCCAGCGACAAAAATGGCCCGTACGGGATTAAATGGCTTTTCTTAAATAATAACACAGGAATGGCCATCAAAAGCCCAAAAAACGGAGCAACAAAGAAGATCGACACGGCTAATTTCCAGCCCGTAATTCCGCCAATCATGCCCATGAGTTTCACATCCCCAAAACCCATGGCATCCTTCTTAAATACCCATTTCCCCAGGATGCTACAGAGGAATATCAGACCTCCTCCGGCAAGTATCCCGATCATTGATGCAATCAACGTATCCAATCGGCAGATACCGGTCAACGAAAAGTTTCTGAGGGTATTCTGAGCATTATGCAAACCTGGACATATCATGCTTAAAACAAGAGCAAGCGGAATGCCAACAAACGTGACCTCATTGGGGATAACCAGTAACTCAAGGTCTACAAAGGTCGCTATAATCAGGGCACAACAAAGAACTATGTAACCCAGGAAAATACAGGGCGATTCGTGCCTGGATTGTATGAAGACGTAATACAGATGCACAAACACATACCCTGTCAGCAACTCTACGAGTGGATAACGTATCGGGATTTTAGCCTTGCATGCCCGACAACGCCCCAGCAGGAATATATAGCTTAATACAGGTATATTAGCATACCACCCGATTGGTGTATTACAATTCGGGCAAAATGAACGAGGCGATACCAGAGATTTTTTCCTGGGGATTCTATAGATACAGACATTCAGAAAGCTTCCAACGATTAGTCCCACGACAAAAACAAAGAATACTAAACCTGCATCAGCCGTACCCAAGAGATTTTTCTGGATATCAACGCCTCCTTTTTCAAGGTGATAATTGTTTCAAGTATATTAATGAAAATATTTTAAGGAATACTATCAAATCAAGTTGGCAATTGCAAGATTAAAAGCTGTATCCAATCTTTATCGTACGGATTGTGTAGTTATCTGAGGTAATTGTAATACTGCCAAGGCAAAAAACCTTGTATCCACACTATTTCCAGAAGAAACTAAAATTTGTAGTATATGACTTGAATAAGAAAGATTTTATGTTAAACTACGTCTGCATTTTTATCTTTTGATACGTTGTTGGGCATGGCGTTTTTCAGATTCCATAGCGAAGTACTTAGCAGTAGTAAATTTTTTTATAGTCAAAGGATGTATCTCGAATGGTAGAAATGGATAATGTAATCTCCGTGATTCTCGGTGGAGGGCGTGGGACAAGGCTCTATCCCTTGACAAAAGAAAGATCGAAACCGGCTGTCCCGCTGGCTGGCAAATACAGGATTATAGACATTCCCATCAGCAATTGCCTGAACTCAAACCTCAATAAGATTTACGTACTCACACAATTCAATTCGGCATCCCTTCATCGGCATATAACACGGGCATATAAATTCGATAACTTTTCCAGGGGTTTTATTGAAATCCTTGCGGCAACCCAGACCATTGATAGTATGCACTGGTATCAGGGCACTGCTGATGCCGTTCGTCAAAACCTTCGTTTTTTCAATCAGCCTAATATTGATTTTGTTTTGATCCTCTCTGGCGATCAGCTTTACCGGATGAACTATCAGGAGGTCATCAAAATGCATATAGCGAGCGGTGCAGAAGTAACCGTCTCGGCAATTCCCGTTCAAAGAAAAGATGCCAACCATCTTGGTATCTTAAAGGTGGACGAACAGGGACGCATTTTTGATTTTTTCGAGAAACCAAAGGACGGAAAGGTTATTGATTCTCTTTCCCTTGCTGCATCTGCTTTTGACAGGCGCGGTATAAGCGCCAAGGGTCGCACCCTTCTTGCCTCAATGGGTATTTATATATTTAATCTTGAAGTGTTGAATGACATATTAAAGGAAACAAACAAATCTGATTTTGGTAAAGACATTATTCCGGAAATAATAAAAAAACGCCGTGTATTTGCTTATTTCTTTGATGGTTACTGGGAGGATATAGGAACAATAAAGTCATTTTATGAAGCCAATCTGAATTTAGCTTCAGTTACCCCCAATTTTGATTTATTTGACGAGAAAGCGCCAATCTATACCAACCCGCTTTCCTTACCCGGGTCCGTCATTAATAATTGCAAGATTACCCAGTCAATTGTTGCGGATGGCTGCATTATCAACGATGCAGAAATACAGAATTCTGTCATTGGGATCAGAAGTATCATTGGTAAAAATACGGTAATTCAAAACTCTATCATCATGGGTGCGGATTACTATGAATCGGAATCTAACATACGGATGAACAGGTTTAAGAAAGTACCGGATATCGGAATTGGCAATAATTCCCGCATCACAGGGGCTATTATCGACAAGAACGTCCATATCGGTGAAAATGTGAAAATAGAAAATGTCAATAAAGTAGAACACATCATTGCTGATAATTACACGATCCATGATTATATCGTCATCATACCAAAAGGCAGTGTTATTCCATCAAATACTGTTATCTAGTCCTATGGTAAAAAAACATAAATCCCTCCTTGGTTTTCCTTTGTAAAAGAGAGATTTCTGATGTCATTTGGAAGCAAAGGATTCCTTAAAATTTCATAATAATTTGAATACCCCTGAAATCGTATATGTCGGAAACGCATAATTTATTTCGTTCGGTAAGAGTTATCAGCGTCTGCACCTTCTTAAGCCGCATACTTGGTCTTGTACGGGACATGATATGCGCCAGCATCTTTGGTACAGGCATGGTTTGGGATGCCTTTGCCGTTGCCTTCAAGATTCCCAACCTGTTTCGACGCCTCTTTGGCGAAGGCGCTCTCAGCGCTGCCTTCATTCCAATCTTCACAGAATACATTGAAAAACGCGGCAAGGCGGAAGCCATGGCATTTGTCAATGTCATTGCGACAGTCCTCATCATCATTTTAGGTGGAATCGTATTATTGGGTGAAGGCTCATTCTTCGCTATTCCACGAATGTTCCATGTACAGGAAAAGTGGCAACTTGTTTTTAAACTATCCATTATTATGTTTCCCTATGTCTTCTTCATTTGCCTGGTGGCCTTCATGGGCGCCGTGCTCAATACCCTTCACCACTTTTTCATGCCTGCCTTTGCGCCCGTCGTTATGAATATATGCTGGATTTTAGGGGCTGTTTTAGCTCCTTACACAGGAAAAACACTTGAAAAAATGATCTACGCGGTTGCCATTTCTACCTTCTTATCCGGCCTCGTTCAGTTGATCATTCATTTTCCGGTCTTACGGAGAAAAGAATTATACTACCGGCCAGTTTCCCGATTTTCAGATCCTGGCTTGAAGTTGGTGTTGACTCGCATGGGTCCCGTTGTCTTTGGGCTGGCTGTCGTTCAGATTAACGTTCTCGTTGATAGCATCATTGCCGTCGGATTCTCCGCTCCTCAGGGCGGATCTGGTTATTTCCATTTTGCAGGAATGGCTATCCACTATCCAATGAAAGCCGGCGCCGCCTCTGTGCTGTATTACAGCGATCGATTGATACAATTCCCTTTAGGTGTCTTTGGTATTGCCATGGCCACGGCGGTTTTCCCGCTCTTTTCCACCCATGCGGTACGCGAGGACTGGAACAATTTTTCAACCACCTTCAACAGGGCATTAAAATTTATGCTCTTAATCGGTATTCCTGCATCCCTGGCCATAATCATGCTTCGGGAACCCATTATCGACCTCATTTACCGAAGGAAACAGTTTGACGCAGAATCTGCACACAGAACGTCGAGCGTTATTCTCTTTTATGCCATTGGGATTTGGGCATACTGCGGCCTCCATGTGCTGATTCGTGCGTTTTATTCAGTCAAAGACACAATCACTCCGGTAAGAATTGGTGCAATATGCGTGGGTTTGGATTTTGTCTTGAATCTTTCTCTCATCTGGATATTGCAGGAAGGGGGTTTGGCGCTTTCAACGGCCATCAGCGCCATTGTCCAGATCATTATTCTCACCATCATTTTGCAAAAAAGACTTCGCATCAAGATAGGAAGAGAGGTTGTCGTCTCGACCCTGAAAACCGTGACAGCCTCGGTAGCAATGGTAATAGCGTGTTGGTTTGTCTTGAAAATGTTTCCTGCCTCGGATGGTAGTGGCAGTCTTTATTTTAAAGGACTTCGCTTGTTTGCCCCAATGACCGCTGCATTTGCTGCATTTGCTGGCACATCTATCTTACTTAAGTCTGAAGAATTTGGCAACCTGGTCAGGCTCTCCTTAAGAAAATCATAATACTGAATTTTAAGTACGGGCGAATGAGAAATTTAAACAGAGGGGGCGAGGGGACTTTCCCTCCCTTGCCTGTCCTGAGCGAAGCCGAAGGAATGGGAGGGATAAAGGGAGGAGGATATAGTATTCCCCTGTAAGAACTTCGTTTTCTCTGGTGGTTAAAAAATATCCTTCGATTTAATATTATATCTTTTCAGCATGCGTTGGAGATACTGACGCTCTATTTCGCTCTCTTTGGCTGCGTTTGTCACATTACCACTATTTTTATTCAACACATTCGTTATGTATTTTACATTGAATCCGTCGAGCGCCTTCCGGCGTGCGTCTTTATAAGGTTGGGAAAGCAATTCATCTCCAAGACCCCCGGATAATCCCTCCTTTTTTACCAACGGCAGAATAACATTTAAAGATATTATGTCTTCAGTGGTAAGGGTAATTGCTCTTTCTATGACATTTTCAAGTTCACGGACATTCCCAGGCCAGTTGTAATTATAGAATTCCTTTTCTACTTCCGGCGAAATCCCTTTGATTTGCCTGTTTTCCTTTTTGTTATACTTTTCGACAAAATGTTTCACCAGGAGCGGAATATCCTCTTTCCTGTCACGCAATGGAGGCATCTTGATATTGATTACATTTAACCGATAATACAAATCTTCGCGAAATTCCTTTTCCTGTACCCCCTGCAACAAGTCCTGGTTTGTTGCCGCAATGATACGCACATCCACCTTCTTGGTAACGGTGTCGCCCAGCGAAATAAATTCTCCTTCCTGTAAAACCCTTAAAATCTTTGCCTGCACTGATTTTGGGATATCGCCAATCTCATCCATAAACAGGGTGCCGCCATCCGCCTCTTCAAAAAGGCCTTTTTTGTCTTTGATAGCGCCGGTAAATGCGCCCTTCACGTGCCCGAACAATTCGCTTTCCAAGAGGTTTTCGGATAACGTGGCGCAATTAATTACAACAAACTTCCGGCCTTTTCGATTCCCCGTAAAATGGATCGCCCTGGCCACGAGCTCTTTTCCCGTCCCACTTTCGCCCGTAATCAGCACGGTAGCTGTGCTGAGGGCGACCCTTGAAACCATGTCCAGCACCTTCTGGATTTCCCGGGAACTACCCACAATCTTTTTCAATCCATAGACCTTCTCCAGCTCTGAGTGCAGGTATTTGTTTTCTTCGATAATTTTTTGCTGCGCAATGAGGCGGTCAATATTGAGAATGATCTCGTCGAGGTTGAATGGTTTCGTAATATAATTAAATGCCCCTCGCCGCATCGCCTCTACGGCCGTCTCTATGCCGCCATAGGCGGTCATTATCAGGACAGAAGAGTTATACATCCCCTTGACCCTTTGCAGTAATTCCAAACCGTCAATGCCGCCGGGCAGTTTCATATCCACGATAATAATGGAAAACTCCTGTTTTTTTAATTC
>MHYI01000173.1:11872-12069 GCA_001828295.1 Planctomycetes bacterium RBG_16_41_13
TTGGTAAAAATCCCCACGAAACACCCAAAAGGACGCAAAAATGTGAATACTGTTTCTGCAGCCGTGATAGGGTGGGCATTGCCCACCCTACATATCTTGGCAGCAGCTTGAAGTAGGGGTTGAAGATTTTCAACCCCTACATTGAAATTTCGAAACGTTAAATTACAATTTAACCACGCGCATCCCTTGTTCTTTTT
>MHYI01000174.1:0-367 GCA_001828295.1 Planctomycetes bacterium RBG_16_41_13
GCGATCAATGAAAAATGATTCGCTCAGAATATTTTTAAGATTGGGAAAGGTATTGCCGCTGAGCTGGAGTGAACCATCGGGGTTAAGAAGTGTGGGGCCAATTGCGCCTGCTTCCCGGTGTTTCTGCATAAATGCCAACAGTGTATTCGTCATTCCGGGAATTACTTCTGTGTCTGGGTTTAAAAATAATACATACTCAGAGTTTGAGTTCAACAACGCGGTATTGCATGCCTGCGCGAAACCAACATTTGTTTTGTTTTCGACAAGTATTACCTCAGGGAATTGAGTTTTAATAAGCGATACTGTCTGATCGGCGGAGGCATTGTCTGCTATAATAATAGAATGAGAGAAAGAACGGAGATCGTTT
>MHYI01000174.1:385-7759 GCA_001828295.1 Planctomycetes bacterium RBG_16_41_13
TGAAGAAGAATTCCACGTTACTATAATAACGGAGATTTTACCCATATTTTTCCGTTCCGGAGTGATTTGCTTTTTCACCTGAAAATCCTTTTCTGCCACAGAGGGCATGACGCAGCAAAGCCGCAACCAAAAAGAGTTTAACCACAAAGGGCACAGCGCGGCCTTTGGCCGCAACCAAATTCGAAATACGAATATCGAAATACGAAACAAATTCAAATGACAAAAAACGTAACACTTTGTAACACTTTAGCTTTTTGAAAAATTCTAACAATGACGGCATTCGTAAGCTGTAGAGGCAATTCATGAATTGCCTCTACAGCGTGCTAATGTTGCTATTGTCATCAAAAATATAGGGACACTTCCCATATTTCTTGATTGATCTGGTGGAATAATACGGGAAGTGTCCCTATAATATTATTTCTATATTTCCTTGAGGCTCTCTCAGGCAACATCTAGAGGATGGACTTCTTTTTCAATTTTTTCAGCCAATTCATCCATCGCCAGATCCAAATCATAATCCAATTGTAATCCAAGCCAGAATTGTGGTGACATATTGAAATATTTTGCCAATCTCAACGCAGTATCGGTAGTAATTCGTCGTTTCCCAAGAACAATTTCATTAATACGGCGAGCTGGAACTCTAATATCCAACGCTATTCTGTTTTGACTAATACCCATAGGCTTTAAAAATTCTTCAAGGAGAATTTCGCCCGGGTGTACAGGTTCCATTTTATTTGCAGACATACTTTTAATCTCCTTCTAATGATAGTCTACGATCTCTACTTCGAACGCATCGGTATCTTTCCAGAAAAAACAGATGCGCCATTTTTCATTAATTCGAGTACTGAGCTGTCCTTTGCGATCACCTTTTAGGGCTTCTAAGTGATTTCCCGGTGGAACTTTCAAATCCTGTAAACTTGTGGCTCTGTTAAGCATCTTTAGCTTCCGCAATGCTACCCTCTGAATATCTGGTGGAAATTTGCGGGATATTTCGCGGCTAAAGATTTGCTCGGTTTCTTTGCATTTAAAGGATTTAATCATATTGCAACATATAACGCCATACGTTAAATGTCAAGCGGTATAATATAGAATATAGGGACACTTCCCATATTTCTTGATTGATCTGGTGGAATAATATGGGAAGTGTCCCTATATTTACCCTATATTTACCATATTTATATTTTCCTATATTTTCCCCTCCGATTATTTGTAAATCTTGGCAACAAATTTTCATGGCAATAAGCGAACTCATTACCCGCCCCTTACCCCTCCCAAGAGGGGAATATAGGAGTCCCCTCTTGGGAGGGGTAAGGGGTGGGTTCCTGTTATAATGAATAATCGTAACACTTTAGTTTTTTGAAAATTCCGATAATAAGGGTGTTTGCCGCATGGTGTAGGGGCGAAGCATTTGCTGGAAATTGGCATAAATACGTTCATACCCAAACGGGCAAATGCTTCGCCCCTACTTTTTCAAAAAACTAAAGTGTTACATATATTTTAAATTGGGATATTGTCATAGCCAAGTTTCTTCATTATATCTTCTTCCCGTATTTGCAGGTAAAGTGCCCGCAGGGACGTGTCTTTTATAAACGTAAATTTATTCTCGGATAACACATTCCTTGAGACGGCATGGATAGCAGAAACATCGGCAGGCAGGTTTATAAAGCGCACAATTTTTTCAAGTATTTCCGCCGGATGATCCAGAAATGTTTCGTATCGTATATGGAGTATGCTTTCCTTCCATTCTTTCTCTAAGGAAAACGTTTTTTGTACATAATCCTTCCATAATAGTATTCCTTCTTGTATATTCTGAAGCCTCACGGAATCCTGGTAGAAAGCCTTTCCGAACACCAAGCGTTCTTTAAAAAAACACTTCCAGGTATTCTTAAAATTATCTTGAATCTCAATTTCCCTTTTTCTTGCACTGTTTGCAACGTCTATGGGATTTCGGTAAATATGCAATAGTTTTGGATGGGGGAAGATATCTTTCCAGATATCAATGGTGAAGGTGTTTCTTGGGTCTTTCCATCCCCATGGAAAATCAATATGCCGGATGTCGCCATATCGCAGAAATTTTCCAAAACCTAAATATTCAAGCCTTCGCATGCCCTTCAGGTGCTGCTTCAGCACGCGAATAACCCTCTCCTTAAAGACGGCATTTATAAAGGTGAAATTATGCGGATTATCCCATGTCGCGTTTGCCTGGCGCAGCAGCCAGTCGTTTAATTTGAAAAAGAATAAAGATTCATCATTTTCCTGCTTCTTTGTGCCGATGAATAGTCCCAATTGTTCCAGCAGCGAAGCAAGCATTGTGGTGCCTGAGCGGTGCATGCCCATTATTATTACCGGTTGAAGAGGGGTTGTATTCATTATTTTGATTTCAATACTTTTTCAAATACGTCCAAATGTTCTTTTGCGCTTTTTTGCCATGAAAAATTTTGTGCGCGGGCGAGTCCCTTTTCTCTTAACGCATCGCGCAGGGAAACATCTTCTCCCAAACGCTGCATTGCGCAAGTAATATCATGTTCTGAACGCGGATTTACGAGCAGGGCGGCGTCGTTTGCTATTTCGGCGCATGCAGTGGCGTTTGATGTTATTACCGGACAGCCGCATGCCATTGCCTCTAATACGGGCATACCGAATGTTTCGTGCAGGGAAGGGAATACAAATCCAAGTGACCCTCTGTACCATGTTGCCAATTCATGGGGAGAACACTTTTCCCGAATGTGCCTTATTCCTTTAACGCGGATGGTTTTTGTATATCCTGGCGCTATCATGATAAGTTCCTGCTTTCTGTTGTTTGAAAGATTTTCATATGCGCGGATAATCCTGTCAACATTTTTTTTCGGACTATATTGAGAAACATGGAGGAAATATGTTTCTGATTCTTTTGCAACGACACCTTCAGGATTAAATGTCTCGTGGTCGATACCATGATAAATAGGGTATATCTTTTCGCGCGGGATAGTAAAAACATGGGATACTTCCCGTGCGGCAAATTCGGAAACGGTAATGACTGCTGATGTCTTCTCCCGAAACCATTTCCATGCGGATAATGTTGTATGGTTTTTCAATTTACATCTGATTGCCTGCAAAAAAGAGGTGTTAATTTCATTCCATTTCATGGTGAACAGCGCCGCCCCATGAACGGTAGCCACCATTCTCGTTCTGATATTCTTATATATGTCGGGTGGCGTATGGTTTCCCGCCAAACCTGGTTCCCACACGATATCGCAGTTTTCAGGCACAGGGTCGGATTCCGCAAAAGTAATGATATCTACCCCGAGGGCGGATAATTCTTTTTTAATATTTTCGCGATAGATTCCCAGGCTAAAAGGGATTTTAGGGCGGGTAAGGATGGCGATTTTCATTTAATTCGCAAACGATGAAGGTGAACACCAATGGTTTAAATCTCTTTCGTAATTCGGGTCTCATGGGAGTACGGGATTCGTACCGGACATTGAAATTCCACATGACCTTTCTCATTCTGCTGCGAATGGCATGGGGTATTAATCTTCTTGACATATTCAGTAAAAAGGGAGGGGGGTTTTGCAGCAGATTTCTTAAAAAAACGCTTTTTGCGCGTTTGTTTGGGTTAATCAATTTTGTATCATTGCGGATATCTTCATTCACTCCCAAAAAATGGAAGGTATCCCGTAAAGCTGTTTCGGGATCATTCTTTATATCGTCAAAAATAATGAAGTGAATGGCCTTCTTATCAAATATTTCAAAATATCGTTTTATCTGTTGTGTGTATTTTGCCGTTTCACGATAGAAAAGACCTTCCACAGGATAAGCATTTTTCGGTAAAAACAGCCCTTTTTTCCTCAAATCCTCTTTTCCCAGGGCTTCTTCAAAATCAATAATATCTTCGCAACCATTATACAGGTATTGACTGTGCAGGGAGTATATCATATCAACGGGATTTCTTAGCATAATGATAATTCGCGCCGAAGGGGAAAAAGCCCTGATCTCGCAGGCCGCCCGCTTTGAATAAAGATACCATACGGACGCTTCTCCTATTCTTATTTCCTTTTTCGCTTTCTGGAAAAAAGACAGATAGGTTGTTGTGTCCCTGACAAAATCGGGATGATATAAATCTGTCCCGAAATAATGCAATTCCTTTCTCTCCGGCATGAAGATTTCAGGATGGTTTTTAAGGTGGCTATATAAAAATGTCGTCCCGCATTTTGGTGCGCCCACAATAAAAAAATCAGGTTGTTTCATTTTTGTTTTACAGGGAATAGTGGTAGTAAAGGCTTTTAAAAATCATCATCGTCCAGGTCGTCATCAAGGTCGAAGTCATCTGCTCCTTTTTCAGCGTTTCTATTATATTCCGGCATTTGTATTTCTTTGATGGCGTCCTGATTCCTTTTAAACCAGTCTATTGAACCCAAACCTATAATTTCGCCATGACCCATTGCCGCTATAACCTCTTCCCCGTAATTGCCCGCAGCGGCATGGTCTTGAAAGAAGACGATTGTTATTATTTTATCGGAACAGCGGTCAAGTATATAATCTCTGGCGTTATCCGGCAAGGTTCTTAACCCCTTTTCCTCAATCATTATCCAGTGGCAATCTGATTGCAGCGCATTGAGTAATGCCATCGAAAATTTCAGGCCCTGGTCTATCCTTCTCCAGATATCCGGCGATAACGAGGTATCTAAATTGCTTGGCATCTGTTCATTGTATTTATCCCACAGGCCTATTTTTGTTAAATCTTTTTGTAAATCATCCGTGGTGTATTTCTTTGAGAAACCGAGGGACTCCCGTAGAGAACGGTTCGGGAGAAATTCATAATCCGCAGTTACAAACCACATGGATTCAAGGGCGGTTTTTGTCTTCTCCGCAACATGCCCAAGTATGCAATCGGTCAAAAATCCCAATGTGTAACGATTTAATGTAACCGTGCTCAGGAGTCCAATCCGGCTTCCCTTCTTTAGCTCCCAATATTCAAGGGAACCTTCTATTGCAGGATGAGTAGTTTTTGGGGCAATGGTATAGCTTGCCGGTGGAACTGCTCCTGCCTTTGGGGTAATGACCGTGGTGTTGAGAAACTGGAAATATCTTCTGATTTGCGGATAGAGGCGGTTGATGCCGGTTGCCTTCCTGTTTACCTGTCGCATATTTGTCAGCATAAAGCGCAGCGCTATTAAATAGACAATTAATTCGCCCCACCCTTTGCCTTCGGAAATAATAGATTTGCCCATGATGAGCAATATTAAGAAAATCGCCAGGGCAAAGACAATGTTGCTGATTAACTGGCTATACTCCAAAGATCTCAACCTTCCTTCATAGGCGTCGTGAAACTTTTTTATTGGCCCGGAGGAAAAAAGGGTTTTTCCCAGCCACTGTTCGTTTTCATGCGTTGAAACGTTCAATGCCTTTTGCCGCTGGATAATCCGTAAATATTCCCTGCTTGTTCCCTTTGCAAATTTTTCCAGTGACGCCGAATTTCTCGCCGCATAAACACTTACTTTATAAAGAAATATGGCAGAGAAGCCCATAAGGGTAAAGTTTAAAAGTGTTAAAAGTGCATTGATGTATAATAATGTAGCAATGGCGACCATAAAGGTGGCCAAAGGTATGACCGTATCAAGGATCATCCATAACGCCCTGCTGCAGAACCTTGAATCCCTTCGCGCCAGCCGCACGATAATTTTGTCGTCGCTGAAATCCTGCTCAAGGGGTGTTCCGATTTTAAAGCCTGAGCCGAAGTGCAGAAATATTCTCTTTGTGCAAAATTCTTCGTATTTTCGCCTCAGTTTTAAGCCCCTTGATTTTGAAAAATAAATAGACCATGCGGCGATCAACAGTGAGAACAAGATGGATAATCCGCATAAAACGAGAAATATAGTAGAGGTACGTGCATTGAATTCATAGTGGAGGAGTTTTATGGTACGGCCACTTTGCATAGCCTTGGCGTAATAAATTGCAAGGCCAATAGTCCATACCTGAAATGATACCCCGATAAAATTGGTAAAAAGGATGAGGAATGATTCTTTTCTGAACCGCCAGATAGAATCTCCCATTAGCCATTTAAGCACCAAACGGTACTGATCGAAGGTTTTCATAAAACCGTCGTATCGTGTCTTTAAAAAAGAGTACATATTCATAGAGAATTATAAATAATTGTAATAGTTCACCACAGAGGACACTGAGAACGCAGAGAAAATAAATAAAAAGGGGGAGATCTGCATAATTTTCTGTTTTTTATCTCTTAAAAAACCTCTGCGACCTCGGCGTTCTCTGTGGTAAGCGGTAAGCTGAATTGTTACAAATAATGGAAGCAGGAATGTTGGTGCGTTTTATTTCTTATATCCCCAGAAATCGCAGTAGTGCGGCATTAAATCGATAATTTTGGACGCCTCGGCAACGAGCCTTTTATCCGGCTCCTGTTGCCAGCGGTGTACCCTTTTGTCCGTAATGATGTTGCCATGCAGCTCATATTCATCCTTCCTTTTAATGTTTGCCGCATTAAAACTCCCGATGGCTCCGGTATCGGGGATTTCACTTTCCAGGAAGGTCTTTATTTTTTGATATAGTTCCGTGTTTGTGCATAATTCTTCATATTTTACCTTTATGCAGTTTGCGTGTTCAACCATTTCCAATTGTCTGTTAAACTCATTGTTAAGGTGCGTCGATAATGTTTCCGGCGTTAATTCTTTTTTCCAGCTTCCCTTCCCCTGTTTTTTCCGGTAATAAACGGAAACATATATATCCCGTGGGTCTCTTGCCGTCAGGATAAACCGTATGTCTTCAAATACCTGATAATAATTCTGCCAGCCACGGTGATGGATTTCCTTTACTCCTAACTGGTGGATGTGCGGGGACAGGTGTGGCATTATTTGGCTCTTTAGTGCCTTGATAAGGGAGTTGTCTTCTTCATTCAGATATTTTTGTTTCAATGCCCTGAGATCAATCCCAAATTGTAAAAACAAGGTATAATCATTTTCCTGTATGCGGAATTTGTTCTTCCCCAAATTCGGTTCCCGAAGAATAAAAGAATAAGGCAGCATGGTTAATGCCTCGCTGAGTACCGTGCCTCCCGTTCTTCTTAGTGAGGCGATGTAAATAAAGGGTTTTTTCTGCATAGGGGTATATATCCTTCCGAAAATTATACATTAACCACATGCCAATAATCCATGCACTCTCTGCGGGTTCAAGTTTGTAACTTGAACCCCACGTTTTATATCGTTGATCCCACAATCAATTACACACAACTCTATTACCCCTATATCCGAATAAACTCATGGGTTCAGGTTACAAACCTGAACCCGCCGGAATCTCAGCGTTCTCTGCGGTAAGCTGAACGGTTACTATATTAACCACATGCCAATAATCCATGCACGCATACGGCAATATCCTGAGAAT
>MHYI01000174.1:7770-7912 GCA_001828295.1 Planctomycetes bacterium RBG_16_41_13
TCGAGAAGCGTTCCTTTCTCAATATCGATTTCCGCAATAGTCGCGGGAGAAAATCCTACAAGGATACGGGATTGACCGGCAGGGCAAAGTCCGCGTAAGAATAACGGGCTTTTAATCTCATGCTCCCTATTCAAAAAACGTG
>MHYI01000174.1:8062-8250 GCA_001828295.1 Planctomycetes bacterium RBG_16_41_13
CCTGGGTGTCATTAATTATTATTTTATCTTCAAAAAATACAAGGTTATGGCATCCTTTTATAGAGGGGTCTTCCAGTACAAGACGATTCGTTGTCGTATTGTAAACGGCGCCAAACCGGTTAAAGAGGACGTATAACTGGTCATTGTGCACTGCAACGGCATTTAAATGCGTATGGCTTGGCTGTCTG
>MHYI01000175.1:0-3853 GCA_001828295.1 Planctomycetes bacterium RBG_16_41_13
AAATATAACATTGAGATTGTGGGTGGAGATATTATTAGCGGGCACTGTCCTTTGTGTATTAATGTGACCATGCTGGGGAGGGATGATGGATTAAAACCCGTCCTGCGTTCGGGTGCAAAGGTAGGGGACATGATTCTGGTAACCGGAACGCTGGGTGGATCGCTTCTTGGCAAGCATCTTAGTTTTGAGCCACGATTAAAAGAAGGACTTATTTTGAACAAAAACTTTACGATTCATGCCATGATCGATATCAGCGATGGGCTAACGGCTGATTTGAATCATATACTGGAGGAAAGCCATGCAGGGGCGATCCTGTATGAAGACTGCATTCCCGTTTCTCCGGAGGCAGTAAAAATATCAAAACAAACAGGGCAGACGCCGCTTTTCCATGCGTTGTCTGATGGCGAGGATTATGAACTGTTGGTGGTATTGTCAAGGAGTCAGGCAAAAAAAGTTATAGAGTCGGGCCTTTTCCCAATGGGTTTGTTTCGTTGTATTGGTGAAATCGTTAACGGGCATGGTCTTCAGATGAAATGTGCGGATGGTGGTATCCACCGGATAAAACCGTATGGGTATGAACATCTCAAATTCTGACGCAGAAGGTTAAAATGATTAAAGAAACAGGAAGATTGATTTTTAAAAGTGCAAGCAGGGAAGAAACGATAAGGTTTGGCGAAAGATTAGGCAGATTATTGGCTCCAGGACAAATAGTAGCCCTGGTGGGAGAATTAGGTGCAGGGAAGACAACGCTTGTAAAAGGTATTGTAAAGGGGCTGGACTTTAAAGAGAGTCGCGTAGTGAAAAGTCCTACTTTTGCATTGGTGCACAGGTACGAAGGGCGCATTCCCGTCTATCATTTTGATGCGTATAGACTGAAAGATGCTCAGGAAATGTTTGATATTGGAAGTGATGAAATGCTTTTTGGGGAAGGGGTTTCTCTTGTAGAATGGGCAGATAAAGTATTTGAATGTTTACCTGATGAGTATATGAAAATAACCTTAACGGCAACCTCCCTGAATGAAAGAACTATAGAAATATGCAGTTATGGAGTATGTTATGACGATTTGATGAATAAATTGGTGATACATGATTGAGGTGGTTAAAAACAAAAAAGGCAACTACATGATAGTCACCTTTTTTGTTTGCTTATATACCACCAAGCTATTAACTATAGCCTTGGTATATTTCTACTATTCCTTCGCTGCATGACATTCGCACTTACAATCTTTCTCAGGCTTTGACGGCAAATGTCCGCATTTGTCACACTTCTCTTCCTCTGCTGCCATAGCTGAGCCAACCAACACTGTATTTACAACACCAACGCCCAACATCAATGCGCCTGCTACCACAAGACTATAACCAAATTTCTTCAACATTTTCTTCTCCTCCTGTTTAAAGAAAGTTTCTATACTAATCCCCCAAGAACACTCTTGGCATGAACTAGGCACGTTAAAACTTGGAGCAACTTGATTGCCAAAAAGGTTCTTTTTAGATTTACTTAATGATAACGTATACATGTAAATGGAAGCAAAACAGCACTTTATAACAAAAATTGTGGCCATCTAATGTTTTTGTATGTTTTGTTCGGTTTATGCATGATAATGCATGCAACTTTAGATAGCTGTCTGCAGGTGTTTGTTTTATTGGATCTTAAGTCTGTATTGAATAAATACGAAGTGTATGCAATTGCATGCATTAATTTGATATGGCTGTCTGCTTGATTGTCTTGTTGGAAACAAAAAAGGCAACTCGGTGTGAGTTGCCTTTTTTGGGTTTTCATTCGTTATACTAAGACGGTTTAAAATCTTGTCCTCTATAAAAATCAAATTTCAAGGGTATTGAAAATGATTAGCTGAGTATTAAGTGGCCGCCCTTTTTTTCCTTTTCCTTCTCTTCGCCTTCCTTCTCTTTATCAGCAGAGCTAAGGATCAAATGCCCATCCTTCTTTTCCTTCTCTTCGCCATCCTTCTTTTCATCTTCTGCTGCAATGGCAGAGCCAACAAATGAAGTATTTAAAACACCAACACCAAACATCAATGCGCCAGCAACCGTAAGCCCGTAAGCAAACTTCTTTCCCATCTACTTCTCCCTCCTCCAAAATACAACAAAACATGACTTCTGAGAACACTCTCAGCATTAACACCAACTATTGTAAGAAAGATAGCAATATACTTGCCAAAAAAGTATTGATTGTTTAAATCTGTAATAAAAGCAATATTAATTTATAACCATGCTGAAAAAAGTAATTTATGATTAGCTTTTGAAAAAATAGCCTTGTTTTTCAGAGTGTTTGAAATTTGTGTATTAATGAATATGCGAATGAATTTCCATACAAATAAGACAAATTAAACATAAATATTTATTTTGCAACATATTGTGATTATTTGGAAATATATTAAAATGCATTCACAGTGAATGCATTTTAATACATATATATTATAGAGCTTTTTTTGAGACAGTAAAGGAAGTACCGTTTTTGTAATTATCGGGATTTATATTATGTTTTTTAATCAGTTTGTATATATCAGCCCTGTAGCGTTTTGCCATTTTTGAGGCGGTTGTTACGTTTCCATTACTCATTTTCATGAGGTTTTCCAGATATTCTCGCTCAAATCTTTCCTTGGCATCTTTATATGAATGAAAAAAATTTTTAATAACACTGGAATCGGTAAAAATATCTCCCGGCGCAATAATATTCTTATTAGCCATGATAACAGCGTGTTCCACCTTATTCTTTAATTCCCTTATATTTCCAGGCCAGTCATAAAGGGTCATTCTTTGAATGGCGGCAGGTGTAATTTCCAGAACGTCTTTCTTGAGTGCGTTACAGAATTCCGTCATAAAATACGTAGCTAATAAAGGAATATCGTCTTTCCTTTCCCTTAAAGGGGGAATATAAATGGGGACGACGTGGATTCTGTAGAATAAATCTTCGCGAAACGTACCATCGTTTACAGCCTTTTGCAGGTCTATGTTTGAGGCAGCGATAACGCGCACGTTGATTTTAATGTTCTTTGTACCGCCGACTGGCTTAATCTCTCTTTCCTGCAAGACCCTTAAGAGCTTGATTTGAAATGTCTGTGAAGTATTACTGATTTCGTCAAGAAATATAGAACCGCCATCTGCTTGAGCAAAAAGTCCTTCTTTTGATTCGTGGGCATCCGTGTATGCGCCTCGTATGTGTCCAAAGAGTTCGTTTTCCAACAGTCCTTCAGGTATGGCGCCGCAGTTCGTTGCGATAAAGGGTCCTTTTGAGCGATTGCTGTTGTGATGGATGGCTCTGGCCATTAATTCTTTACCGGTGCCGCTTTCTCCATAGATAATAACGGTGCAATCCGTCTTGGCTATTTTGGAGACCGAATCGAAGATTTCCTGCATTTTTTTGTTCTTGCCAATGATATGTCTAAAGTCTCGCTGTTCATCAAGTTGACTCCTGAGGAGTTCTATTTCCTGGGTAAGTCTTTGTTTTTCAAGTGCATTTTTAATGTGGGTGGCCAGGTCTTCATTATTAACCAGAGGTTTGGTTATATAGCTATAAGCTCCTTTTCTCATTGCCTCAACGGCCCTCTCAATACTCCCGTGTGCTGTAAGGATAATGATCGGGAGATTCGGATGGGAAGTTAAAATTTCTTCCATCAAATCAAGCCCGTCTTCTTCAGACAGTCGTAAATCAATAATTACAAGATTAAAGGGGGTGGATGACAATGCCGCTTTCGCCTCAGTGCCGTTTTTTGCGACGGCGACATTATACCCCCATGCTTTTAAACGCATTTGGATAACTTCCAGTATGCTGTTATCATCATCAACAACTAATATTTTTTCGTTTGACATGGATGCTTTTGCCTCGAAATAA
>MHYI01000175.1:3963-4168 GCA_001828295.1 Planctomycetes bacterium RBG_16_41_13
TCTCTGAGTTTTCCAATATTGCCCTTGAGGTTTTCAATTTTTGATGAAGCATCATGGAGTGCATCGGTGAGTTTTCCGATCTGCTGGTCTTTCGTGGAGATTCGGTCCAGAAGATCGGTTTTTTTTAGTTTTTCGATTTCGTCTTTAAGTTTTTCAATGGTTGATTCGGAAGTACGAAGGACATCGGCAAGTTTTCCGATCTCCT
>MHYI01000175.1:4388-6367 GCA_001828295.1 Planctomycetes bacterium RBG_16_41_13
TTCCCTTCTGTTTGCCGTATTCATACAGCCGGCGCTCAGATAAAGAAAAGGGAGAAAGAGAAGTAAGAAAAAGCGACTTTTAATATTCATTTTTGTTTTTTCCTTATAGCATATTCTTTTGTCTTGAATTAAAAACGTGTTTCAAAATTTAAGGCATAATCGTATTTAGCAGGCAGTGTGAAATGGAATGTAGTGCCATTTCCCATCGGATTATTTTCTACCCAAATATCACCTCCGTGGTCAAGTACAATATGTTTTGCAATGGAAAGACCTAATCCTGTGCCTTTAATAGCGCCCTTTCCCCTGCTATTGATTTGTTGAAATTTGTCGAAGATCTTTGTGTGGTATTCGATGGGTATTCCAATTCCCGTGTCTGATATGCTGACATGAATGAAAGAATGCACATTATTCAGACGGTTTTGTTTTGCTAAAATTGGTAAAATAGGGGTTGATTCTGCTTCTTTTACCGTTATTGTGATTGCGCCTTTGTTTGGGGTAAATTTGATGGCATTACTCAGAATATTGTCCAGTACCTGTGCAATTTTAGCGCGATCCAATAGGATTTCAGGGATGGGGTCCTTTTTCGCAGAATGAATGTTAATATTTTTGGTTTCCGCGAGAAACCGTATATCGTCGATGCTTTTATGAATAATGTCGTGAATGTTTGAGTGTTGGAAATTATATCGCATCAATCCTGCTTCTACCCGTGAAATATCCAGCAAATCATTGATCATCATAATAAGACGCAACGTGTTTTCTTTGCTGATATTAAGGAGTTTGACCTGGGATTCTGATAGTTGTCCGGCAACTTTGTCCAACATAAGTTCGTTTGCTTCGAGGATTGCGGTTAAAGGGGTTTTTAAATTGTGCGAGATGTTGGAAATAAACTCCGATTTCATTTGATCCAGCTCTTTAAGTTTATTGCACATCTGGTTAAAGGCCGTTCCCAAATTGCCGATTTCATCATTTGAATTTACCTCGACCCGATAATCTAAATCTCCGTGGGCAATCCGCTCCGTAGCATCCCGTAATGTTTTTATAGGAAAGCATATGCTGCGGATAAAGAAAAAAGAAAACGTCATACCAAATATGATGGCAAACAGAATAATGGTGAGAGATATTTTGGTTGATTCTTGTACCGTTGTTTGAAACAGTTCCATCTTCTTGAATAATGCCGTTTGTTCATGGAGGATTAACTTGTTGATGGATTCGGTAAGTTGCTCGATCGTTTGTTTTGTTTCTTCTTCGTAGTTGGGATTTTGGGGAATAAGTTCCTGATATTCCATCAATATGAATTCCCTTGTGGCCATTGCAATATGCTTATTATAAAGTTCTTTAATCTGATTTATGAGTGTCTTTGTTTCTTCATTATTAACAGATGCCGCCAAAGGTTTTAGATGGCCCAGGAACTGCCTTTTTTTCTTATGAACAAAGGCCCAAAAGCCGCTATTCTTTTTTCCTTCGTGTGTTTCTTCATTTGTTACAGATGCTTCTAAAGATTCTATTTTCTCTAAAAATGTTTTTTTCTTTATATTAAAGATATCCAAAAAAGCGCTGTCTTTTGTAATGAGGTATTTCTTTTCATTCCTAACCTGCTCAATGAGGTTGTCTATCAGTTGTTCACCAGCCCGGATAGCGGGAACGTCTCCTTTCATGATTGAATCGGTAACATTATTGAGGTGGTTCAAGCGAAAAATTAAATAAAAACTCATTGCCAGCATAAAGAGTGCAATGATGATGTATCCGAATGCCATCCGTTTCCAAAGTCTATTTTTTATCATAATTACGAACTAATTTTAAGATTTGAAAAAGGTGATTTGCATAAGATGTGAGGAACGTAAAGATGTCAAATTGAATATTACCTAATACATGAATTATAAGCAAGCAAAAATTGTCTGGAACAAATAATGTATTGCGATGATATTAAGACTTATGCTATATTAATTTTTTAAATACTTTCTGACGCATGGGAAAAAATA
>MHYI01000176.1:0-81 GCA_001828295.1 Planctomycetes bacterium RBG_16_41_13
CACTATTTTGAACAGACCCTATTCCTTATCGCACAACGTTTTTTGGTGCGACGAACCTCGTCGTACTACATGAGTTTTCAA
>MHYI01000176.1:112-1619 GCA_001828295.1 Planctomycetes bacterium RBG_16_41_13
TACTTCGTAAATCGTACTTCGTAAATCGTACTTTGTACTTCGTACTTCGTACATAGTAATCTGTTAAGAATTCTATAGGGAGACAGCTCATGACGAGCAATGGAAAATATATTTATGGCTTTACGCGAAGTGATGTGACGTTTAATTCTGCCATGCAGGGCATTGATGGAAAACAAGTATTTATAATATGCGGCAATGGCGTCGCTGCTGTAGTCAGTGATGCACCGACCGGAAAACTTCGTCCGGAGCGAAAAAACCTGAGCGCACACAACAATGTGGTCAAAGAAGTTATGAAGACGTTGG
The DNA here is from genome assembly GCA_001828295.1 of Planctomycetes bacterium RBG_16_41_13. The sequence continues at coordinate 416 of MHYI01000176.1, forward strand.
TAATCCTCCCTGTAGCTTTTGGCGTTGTTGCTGATAATGAAGCGGGCATTAAAAAGATATTAAAGTTAAACCGTGATAGTTTTGTCAGCCAGTTGAAAAGGCTTGAAGGAAAGGTAGAGATGGGCTTAAAAATTGTCTGGGACGTAGAGAACATATTTGAGTTTATGGTTAAGAGTCACCGTACACTTGAGTTATTCAGAGATAATGTATTTTTAAAGCCCACAGGAGCCACGCAGGAAGAAAAGTTGGAATTGGGAAGAATGTTTGAAGCAGTCCTGAATGAAGACCGGGAAAAACACCTTGCAACAGTACGGGGCATCCTGAAAAACAATTGCTGTGAGATAAAGGTAAATAAACCAAAAGACGAAAAAACAGTGATAAAACTGGCATGCCTTGTGGAAAAGGCAAAACTGGAACAATTTGAAAAGGGGATTTTTGATGCGGCAAAGGTATTTGATGACCATTATGCCTTTGATTTTAACGGCCCCTGGGCACCGCACAATTTTGTAAACATACAACTGAAGACTTTGTGAGAGGTACGAGGTACGATTTTAGAGGTACGATTTACGATTTGGGATTTGGGATTTAAATCGTACCTCTAAAATCGTAAATCGTACCTCGTACATCGTACCTCATAAAAGGAAAGGACTCTCTATGTTACTAATCGACGATATCCTGCTTTCCCCAGCGAAAGGTCTTTTTTATATTTTTAAACAAATTCACAAGGCTGCCGAAGAAGAGTTTCTTAACGAGGAGAATATTTCTGCGGAGTTGTCCGAACTCTACATGATGCTAGAAACCGGCAGGATTACTGAGGAAGAATTTGATAAAAGTGAATCAGTGCTTCTGAACCGTCTGGAACAGATTGAGGCATACAAAAAGAAACACTTTGAAGTGGTAGAAGAAAGTGAAGAGGAAAATACGGTTAAAAAAACCGCAACTAAGGCAAAGAAGAAAAAGGGAAGTAAAAAGCAGAGTAAACGTAACAATGTAGCTTTTTGAAACATCGTAACCTGGACAAGCCAGCACCAAATAAGAACGAAATGAGAAAAGGGAACCACAGATTACACAGCTTCTCCGCATTCCCACGCTCTGCGTCACGCACAGGCAGGCACACAGACAGGCCAAAGGAGAGGTAATTGAATAATGAGAAGCCTGTGCCGCCTGACGCGGAGCGTCTGGTAGTAGCGCATTCCCACGGAGA
>MHYI01000176.1:1637-1779 GCA_001828295.1 Planctomycetes bacterium RBG_16_41_13
AAAATTGATAACACTTTAGTCTTTTGAAACGGGAAATTGTCATTTGTAGTGCGACGAGGTTCGTCGCACTACATGAATTTAGTAGGCTTAAATATCAAGTGCGGAACGAGCAGCAAATTGTTAAAAAAATTGACAGGAACAC
>MHYI01000176.1:1958-5082 GCA_001828295.1 Planctomycetes bacterium RBG_16_41_13
ATTCAATATTTTGACAAAAAGCATGCACTGACGAATGGAAGTGTGCAGAGAAATAACCTTTAAGGTACTATAAGCTCCGCAGGGGCGACCTGTTTTTAGCAACGAGGTGAAACGCATCATGGCTGAGAAGATTGGGCGAATTGCAGAAGGGCCTTCGTTTCTTACGAATCCAAAGCTATCCCTGGTTTGTTTTGGAGGGAAAGGCGGTGTGGGAAAAACAACCTCAGCAGCGGCTGCAGCGCTCTATCTTGCGGACACAAATCCTCAAAAACGTATTCTCCTCGCTTCTATCGACCCGGCTCATTCACTCATGGATAGTTTATTGGTTGCGGATACCTTTAAGAATCTCATGGTATGGGAAATAGATGCGCAGGCCTCTTTTCAGAAATTTATGGTAAAGCATGGTAATACCCTTGAGAGAATCATGGAAAGAGGTACCTTCCTCGATGATGAGGATATATCGGCGCTTCTCTCCACTTCCCTGCCGGGCATAGATGAACTGATGGGCATGGTCGAACTGGTCGATCTGCTGGAAAATGACGCCTATGATGTTATCGTGCTCGATACTGCGCCCACAGGGCATGCCATCAAATTCCTTCAAATGCCCCATCTTATAAAAAAATGGACCCGCCTGCTTGATTTAATGATGGAAAAGTACCGGTATATGTCGAAGTTATATGCAAGACGTTATCGGGCGGACGATACCGATGCCTTTATCAAGGCATTCTCAAGCGGCGCAAAAAGGGTTGAACGGATATTGCGGAATGCGTCATGTGAATTCGTGCCGGTACTGTTGCCGGAGGCGTTGAGTGTGAACGAGACAAAACGTTTTTTATCTACGCTGGAAAAACAAAAAATTCCCGTAAAGAATATCATAGTAAATCGCATCAACCCCTTTGGCAATTGTTCTTTTTGTAATGAACAATATTTGCTGCAAAAGAAGTATATCGATGAGATAAAACGCTGCTTTGCCGCGTACAATGTGCTGTTGATGCCTCTGTACAAAGATGAAATTCATGGGAGAGAATCATTGTTGATGTTTGCAAGGGCTATGGCGGACGCCGACTGCCTGAACCATAGCGCAGCAAACCGCATTACTCCTCCGCTTTCTTTTTGCACGAAAGAATCAGCAGGCAGGGAAAACGGAGATTTAAATCCTTCTCCCGTCGCCATTTCCCCCCCTCTCCCTTTCCCTGCAGCAGAGGAAGCATCTGACCGTGAAATAAAAGAATCTGCGAATCACTTTCCCATACCCAAATCTACGATAAAGCTCCTGATGTTCGGAGGGAAGGGTGGCGTAGGGAAAACGACCATAGCCGGAGCAACGGCATTATTCCTGTCAGAGGCATATCCGGAAAAACGTATTTTGCTTTTCTCCGCCGACCCTGCCCATTCCCTCTCGGATTGTCTGGACGTAACTATGGGGAACGACCGGCTGCATCTTAAAAACAATCTCTATGTACAGGAAATGGATGCAGAAAAGGAGTTTGAGAAATTAAAATCCCTATATTCAGAGGAAATAAAAGACTTTATGTCTTCCCTGGTAAATGGGGAAGCCGCAGTAAACGTGGTATTTGAGAGGGAAATCATCGAATCGTTCATAGATATGACCCCGCCGGGGATAGATGAGGTGATGGCAATTGCTGCAATTATTGATTCCATGGACAAAGGAGACTTTGATCTGTTCATCCTGGATACGGCGCCAACCGGACATCTGATACGGTTTCTGGAAATGCCGGAATTGGCGCTTGACTGGTTGAAATTCTTCTTTACCCTTTTTCTCAAATACAAAAGTATCTTCCGTATGTCAAGACTTTCGGCCTTTCTGGTCGATTTATCAAAAAAAATCAAGCGGCTTTTGACCGTGCTGCGCGATGGAGAGCAATCACTCTTCGTCCCCATCGCTATCCCCACAGAAATGGCCTATAACGAGACAAGTGACCTTCTCCTTGCAGTGAAGCATCTGAAAATAGCGGTTAGTCAAATAATACTGAATATGGCGCATCCGAATCACCGGCAGAATGCAGTCTTGGGCGAATGCGCCCTGTGCACCAATAGAATCGCATACGAAAAAATGATATTTGATACATTTAAACAGCTATTTCCCGGAGAGCCGCTGTACCGTATTTGCAGGCAGGAGGGAGAGGTGACCGGGATAAAAGCATTACATCATTTAGGCATGGAATTGTACGGATAGATTCACGCTGAAATGTGAAATAGGACGGTGGACGATGTACGAATTACGATTTACGATTTACGATTTACGATAATCTCCCCCCAGTGGGGGGCAAGGGGGGTGCGTCTTACGCATCTACGTTTATCCGTACCTGCTTGTGACTCACAATGGTATGAAACTTTTGGAGATATGGCTGGCTACTGTCCCCCGCTGGCGGGGGATCAAGGGGGTGGACTGGCAAAAGCGGGAATTTTGGCAGGCACATACCCTGTATATTCACAAGTATTTTTAAACCGTAGCTCACCATGCAATAATTTGTGGCTTAACATCAGGGAAAAAAGTGGAGAATTCGTATCCATAATAAAGGCAACAATTTATTTTTTTAGGAAACGTAGGGGCGAAGCATTTGCATGCTTGGGCATGAACGCATGTATGCCAGTTATAGCAAATGCTTCGCCCCTGGAGAAGTCCCTTCCACCCCCTGCACCCCCGCCAGCGGGGGACATGGCAGATGCAACACGCATAAGGATTTACCGGTGATTGTTGAATCATTAACTTAACACGTATGGGGTAGGTGTGGGTGTCACCAGATCAGGAGTTCTGAAGTTGCGGTTGTAGAGCGACGAGGTTCGCCGCTTTACATTGAGAAAATCGCCGATGGCTTAATTTAATGTTTAGGAATTTCAATATTTTGTAGAGACGCACGGCTGTGCGTCTCTACACCTCTTGGGAGGGGTAGGGTAAAAATGAATGCCGTTGGGTTTCTGTCTTCTAAAAACCCAACCTAATTTAAACACTTTTCTGGGAAATCTTTACATGGATATTTTCAATAAATTATTACGCTTGCTGTATAAAGTACACCTGCTTATACGGGAACGCTTTTTTCTTGTCCTTCCTCCCGAATCTCATCCCCCCCGGCCTTCCACCCTTTTAAGGGAAGGTATCGGA
>MHYI01000176.1:5094-5316 GCA_001828295.1 Planctomycetes bacterium RBG_16_41_13
GAACAGGAATACGTGCCGGCAGAGAAGGAAACGACGGATTATGAATCCCCTTCATCACTGGCTGGCCGGCATATCTCCCTCTGTGAAACGCTGGATCGTGTGCTGAACACCGGCGTGGTAGTCCATGGCGATATCACCATATCGGTGGCGAACATCGACCTGATTTACATAGGGCTGAGGGCGATACTGACCTCTGTAGAAACTGCCCGGCGGACAGGCGTA
>MHYI01000176.1:5505-7602 GCA_001828295.1 Planctomycetes bacterium RBG_16_41_13
TGGAACGAATCCTTGACAAGGGACTTGTTATTGCCGGTGATATCAAGATTAAGCTGGTAGACATCGAACTCCTGACCATTCAAATCCGTCTTATGATTGCATCTGTCGAAAAGGCGAAGGAGTTGGGTATGGACTGGTGGGTGACAAATAAGGACTTCAATTCTAAATCGAGTACGGCACAAGGCACCGATGAGTTAGAGGAGTTAAAAAAACGTGTAGAGATGCTAGAATCCAGGAAACGCGCATAGAGATTTCGTGCTTCATATTTAAGAGGCGCCCCTCGTGAAAAAAGAAGTTTCTCGTAACACTTTAATTTTTTGAAAAACTCCAGGCGGGTTCAGGTTTGCAACCTGAACCCATGGTTTTATGCGGATAATGGAGCCATGTACTGCGATAAAATTCCAATGCCCAAATCACAAAATACCTGTTTGGGAGTTGGAATTTATTTGTAAGTTGTTCTGCCAATAGAAGGCGGGATTGAAAGTATAAAACGTTTGGTTCAGGTTACAAACCTGAACCCGCCGGGCGTCGTGTAATGTTTACGCTGAATAGTTACAAATATTTAGGTGAAATCCGAAGGCATTAATTATTGATTAATGTTCAATGTTCAATGGCAGGGGCACGGAGAGCCGTGTCCCTGCCAATTTTTTAATCTGTGTGATCGTTCGACTAAGCTCTCACGACGAAATCTGTACTACTATCCATCAACTTCTTGTTTTTTATGCTCGTTTTTCATGATGCATAACCGTAAGGCATAGATTAGATGAGGCTTACGTAAAGTTTGGAGCATTGGGTTTCTTGGTAACACTCTAGTTTTTTGAAAAAGTAGGGGCGAAGCATTTGCTGGAAGTTGGCATAAATACGTTCATACCCAAACGGGCAAATGCTTCGCCCCTACACCGTGCGGCAAACACCCCTATTATCGGAATTTTCAAAAAACTAAAGTGTTACGTTTTTTGTCATTTGAAATTGTTTCGTATTTCGACATTCGTATTTCGAATTTGGTTGCGGCCAAAGGCCGTGCTGTGCCCTTTGTGGTTAAACTCTTTTTGGTTGCGGCTTTGCTGCGCTATAGTATTCGCGGTTCACTATGCGCCGTATTATCAAATACACTCCGTACAGAAGATAATACCTCTTCCAGTTCGTAAGGCTTTGTTATAACGAAGTCAAATGCTAATAGTTGCCCGTTCTTGTATTGTTCTCTAACATCGGGAAACCCTGAGATTACGCCGATCTTTGGTTTCTTTTCCACTGTTTCTATAAACTTTATGATATCCCACCCGGAGACGTCAGGTAACCCGATATCACAGAGCATAAGGTCAAAGCATTCTTTTGATAACAAATCGATGGCCTTGCGTCCTTCGTTAACATACCGAACGATATATCCATTATCAGAAAGAAGGTTTTTCAGAATTTTGCCAATAACCAATTCATCTTCTACCAAAAGAATACGATACGTACTCTTTCTTTTACCGGCGTCGTCATTCGATGAAGGCTGTGGTGGTAACTCTTCTGCTGTTGCGGGGAATTTCAGGGTAAAAGTACTGCCTTTCCCAGGATGGCTCTGCACCTCTATTGTTCCCTTATGCCGTTTGACAATACCATACACAACGCTCATTCCCAGTCCCATCCCCTTTTTCTTAGTGGTAAAAAAAGGGTCAAATATCTTTGTCTTTACTTCATCGGTCATGCCTGTCCCGGTGTCGGCTATACTTAGAAAAACATAGCCTTCTTTTTCCCACGTGGAAAGTGAAATCGTTCCTCCCCCAGGCATTGCGTCCAGTGCATTCATGAAAATATTTAATACTACCTCCCTCAATTCAGAGGGATTACCCTTTATATTCGGCACGTTCTTAGGGCCGTTAGTATTCAATTCATATTTCATGCTTTTACCTTCGGCAATGTCCTTCCATAATGGTTTGGTAAAAACTACTATATTATCGACTATGCCGATTATATTGACCGGGATCATTTTTTGGGGTTCGCCAGACGTGCGGGAAAATTCGTTTATTCTGCGAAGGACTTCAGCGCCGTCCATGCATGTTTTGTGAATCATCGAAAGTGCTTGCAGCAATTTTATCCTGCCTTTGTTTTCCC
>MHYI01000177.1:0-1948 GCA_001828295.1 Planctomycetes bacterium RBG_16_41_13
AAACATTTTTCTTATATGCTTTTCCCCACATAGCGCTATCAGTACAATTTTGCATTTGAGCCGGCCTGCTACAGTCGTACAGTCGGCAATCTACGGTTGGCAATCGGCGGTTGACAAATGACCAATGACTGATGACTGGCAACTGTAGACTGTTTGTTTTGTGTTTATTTGGTTCCGGCTATGCCAGCTTAGGATATTACAAAGCTTTCACGAAACACTATGTTGAGGTAATGAGGGTGGTTTCTTCCAGAAAACTAAGACATTTTTCTCCCGACTGCGGTTCCCCAAAATAATACCCCTGAACAGCATCGCAGCCTTGATTCTGTAAGTATTTAATTTGAGTCATGGTTTCTACCCCTTCAGCGACGGTGCACAAATGGAGTCCTTTTCCCATAGCGATTATTGCATTAACCAGGCAGGATTCATCTGTTTCATTTTGGATGCTCTGCATAAATGATTGGTCAATTTTAAGCGTATGAATGGGTAGTTTTTGTATGTACGATAATGATGAATATCCAATCCCAAAATCATCTATAGCAACTGTTATCGAGTGTTTATGAAGATGATTCAGTATTTGTGCCATATGTTCCAGATCGGCCATTAATATACTTTCCGTCAGTTCGATTTCCATATTTTTCCCTGGAAATTGGCATATGCCAAGCATATGCACGAAATTTTCCACAAAATGGGGGTTTTCAATCTGCAGGGGAGAAATATTAATAGACAGGCGAATAGTGTCGTGGCCTTTTTTAATCCACTCTCTGACTTCACAACATGCGTTGTGAAGAACCCATTCGCCTAAATCCTCTATTAGCCTTGTTTCTTCGGCAACAGGAATAAACTCGCAAGGGCGGATTTTCCCTTTTTCAGGATGATTCCATCGAACAAGTGCCTCAAAACCAATTATCTTTCCGGTATTGATTGTTATTTGTGGTTGATAAACAATCTCAAATTCATTGTTTTTCAAAGCCCGTCTTAAATCCCTTTCCATCGCTAAACGGTGAGGGCCGGAAGTCTTCATTCCTTTATCAAAGAACTGAACTCCCTTTTTCCCCCGGCCTTTTGCCTGATACATAGCGATTTCCGCATTTTGAATAAGCTGTTCAATCATTTCACCATGTTCCGGAAAAACAGAAATACCGATGCTGACGTCTCCGAAAATCTCCTGATCACCAATGACAAAAGGCGTATGCATTATATCAGTAATTTTTAACGCCACCTGGCGGGCATTTTCAGGTGCGTTTATTTCCGGGAGCAGCAGCATGAATTCGTCCGCGCCAAAACGGGATAACGTATCATATTTTCGCAGACAGGATTCCAGTCTCTGCGTTACCGATTGAAGCAATCGATCTCCCATTGCATGACCAAGTGAATCATTGATTATTTTGAATCTGTTCAGGTCGAGAAACAAGACCGCTACAATACAATTATTTTGCCTTGCCTTGTTTACGGCCAGACGGCCCCTTTCTTCAAAAGATGCCCGATTTGGCAATTTAGTTAATAAATCGTGGCAGGCTTGAAAGTGTATGTATTCTTTCGCCTCTTTTCTTTCCGTAATATCATGAGCGATTGCGTAGACGCCAAATAATTTTTCGCCTGAAATATTTCTGTTTTTTGGCTGGAACCCAAGCAAATTCAATTCAACAGGAAATAGCGTAAGCTCGAAATAACGGTTTTTAAAATAATTCTCTTTTGGTACAAGGCAGACCTCTATTTTATCGGGCGGGTAATTTCCAGAGCCACGCTTTATTTTTTCTTTCACAAATACATTTAACCTCTCTACGTCTTCCGGGCTGACAATTTCGGAGTATAGTTTGCCTATCAGTTCCTGCGGCTTATATCCTAAAAAATTTTCAATTTTGGTGTTTATGAACATAATCCGTCCTTCGTAATCGATCGTACATATTATGTCCGGAGAATTATTGACAATATACCTGTGAAGCACCTC
>MHYI01000177.1:1962-5249 GCA_001828295.1 Planctomycetes bacterium RBG_16_41_13
GACGCTGCATTTTTGTGTTTAGCTCTTCCCTCTGTATTTTGGTGGTGGTATTTTTAATTTTTACGAGCAGCTCTTCCGGGTCGTATGGTTTTTTTATGTAATCCAAAGCTCCCGTTTGCATTGCCTTGCTGACGGAAGCAAACGAGGTATTTCCGCTGATTACAATGACAGGTGTTTTAATTGAATGGCCATTCATAAAATTCATGACGTCATAGCCGGATATGCCGTTAAGGTTAAGGTCCAGCAATAAGAGGTCGTATGACGTTGCCGAAAGTGCCTGACAGGCCTGAGAACCTCCTTTGATAGTGGTGACGCAATATTTGTGGATTTCCAAAAGCTGTTTAACACTTTCCAGCATTCCGGGGTCATCATCTACTATCAGGATATGGATATCGTGAAAGTCATTTCCTGCAGTTAAATTTTGATATATTGGCGGTGGATTCATAGGATATACCTTGCTAAATTACCGTTTCCAGCTGAATTTTTATTTTACCGTCTGTCCCGGCAGGTAAATTGTAAATGCAGTCCCTGCCTTTGAACTCCTGCAGTTAATAGAACCATTCATGCAAGAAACCAGGTTTTTTACAATGCTAAGTCCAAGTCCGGAATGGTTTCCCCCTTTTGTACTCTGCACGGGCGTAAATAGGCTCTGAAGGATATGTTCCGGTATGCCAGGCCCGTTGTCCTTTATTACTATTTCGACAAAAGGCTTGCCGTCTATAGTAACATTGCCTCTTGTCGCTACATGGATTTGTCCGCTTTTCTGCATGGTTTCTACAGCGTTTTTCAGGAGGTTTATCAGTACTTGTTTCAGGGCAGTCCCATTTGTTTGAAGAGGCAGCATTGATGTATCAAGGTCAACTTGATACTCAATGTTATTGGTAATGAATAAGGATTGTTTAAAAATGAGAAAGGTATCACGAATCAATGTGTTTACATCGATATCTCCATTTTCAACCGTGCCGGAATTAACGTCAGAAAACCGCAAAAGAATTTTACCTGTCCGGTCAATTTCTTCTTTTATAATCTGTAGCTCTTTTTGAATATTCGAATCACTTTTCAGTTTATGCCCTAACATTTCCAAATAGATTTTAACAATACATAAAGGGTTACTGGCTTCGTGTATTATTTCGCTCATCTTTTTTGACAATTCATGGGATTCGGTATTTGAGGCGGATTTTTTCCCCGATATATTTGATTCAAACTTTTTTATAAAGAGTCCTATCTCCGCCGCAAAAAGCTCCAATAGTCGCTGTTGATCATTATGGCGATTCTGATAGTATTTATCTGCGCCGATAACTAACGTTCCTATAAATTCATCGTCTGCCACGAGCGGCAGGCATACTATTCCTTCAGAATGCGATAATCGTATCAGTTGCCGGTCAATAATACTCAGGCGGGAAGCATTTTCAGTGAAAGAGGAAGTTATGCGGTTTTGTAACAAGGCGTTTGCAACCAGGCTTCTGCCGGATTCAACATCGATTAAAAGTTCCTCTTGTCTTTTCACAAACGCATTGCCGTTTCCGGGAAGGTTGGCTTTTAAGGTATTGGTGGATGCATCGTAAAGAAATATATGACAATTATCCTGTCCAAACAAAAGCTTAACGGCAACCCTGATGTGTCCCGGCAAATCTGCGGTGCTTCTTGCCTGCAGGAGCTGATTTTTCGCGGAATGTATGAGGCTGATATGCTTTACTTCTTTCGCAAGTTGGGCATGTTTGTTTTGATCCGAGTCTTCAATCTTTCCGGTATGGGTATTCTTTCCGGCAACAATATCCATTGAATTTGCAATTAGCTGCACTTCTCTTTCGGCGCTAGCGGTAATTTCCCTCACCATAGGAGCTGTCAGCCCGAACAGATAGTCTGCTGTTTCAACCGTAAATTGCCGGTTTGTGTCATTTTCGCTGCTAAGTACGCCGGCTAAATTAACTATTTTTACAAGGTGATGTGCATCTAAAACTGAATGCGCCGGTTCGTGATGATAGAGGATCGCATCTGCAGCAAAATTCTCCAGATTCCAGCCATTCACAAGCCAAAAACCCACTTCGCCGTGAGTAACCCCCATATCCTTTTTCTCTATAATTACAAGATCGTCATCGTCCTTCGCACGGTGGGCAATCTCCACATATCTTTCCGGATAACAACTTATTAAGACGAGCTGGCCTACATTATGGAGAAGGCCTGCCAGATAGGCTTCATCGGGATAGTTGTATCCGGTTAATGCAGAAAGGGACTTGGCAAGCATCGCGCCGGTAAGTGAACGTCGCCAGAATGTTTTAAGAAAGGAGGTCTTTTCAGCATTAAAACCTGAGAAAAATTGATGTACTGCCGTTGTCATAGCAATCGTCTTCAGCGTTTCTATGCCAAGCGCCATCAGGGCCTTGTCGATGCTGGTTATTCCTCTTCGGCGCCCGTAAAAAGCCGAATTGGCAAGACTGATTACCTGGGCGCAGAGAGCGGCTTCTCTGCGGATAATTTCTGCAATCTCTTGAAATGAGGTATCGTTTTTCTGGCAGGCATGGAGAAGTTGTAACAAACTTTGTGGAAGCGATGGGGGGGTAAATCCATGCAACTCATTCAAAATATTTTGCGATGCTTGATCGATGGTCGGCGGCATTTGCAATTGTCGTTAAAAAATATCAGAAAGTGTTTCTGCATTTAGACTTGGTGAGTATTAAAGCAAAACTGAATAAAATTGCAAGCATTTTCTGTTTTACTTTAATTGTATAGGAATTTTCACCTGAAAATCTTTTTTTCACACAAAGGCACCTGTCTGCGTGCGACGCACAGGCAGGCGAAGAGCACAAAGAAGATGATAGAAAAGAGAAAGATTTCTTCTCCCTTTGTGGTATTTGTGTCTTTGGTACGCCAAGAAGCGTATATATATCAGTTGGTGCAAATGCATTCAAAGGCAGGATTATCCGGCGATACAGACGTTTGAAGAATTTTTCACGTCGAGACAGTTCCGGGCGAATTGATTTTATACCAGATTATATACAAGACGTATTTATCAGTTTACACGCATGGGAAAAATAGGGATAATATAATCAAATAAATCTAATGGGGGTATCCGCTTGACTCCAGTAACCAAAATATGTAGAAAATTGGGGTATGGGAAATTGTTCTATCGTCTTCTCCAACAGGCTGTCAACGTTGAACCTGTAAGAGGACAAAACATCCGTGGTGGACGAATCTGCTCGTAAACTATTAGATATTACATAGACTGGAGTCAAGCGGATACCCCCATAAATCTATTTTCCAAAAAACATTAACCAGTTAACCCAACT